>DASTQK010000062.1:0-20655 GCA_035761765.1 Rubrobacteraceae bacterium | reverse complement strand
AACGCTTGCAGGCGCTCTGTCCTTGGTTCCCTGCCGACACCGAGTAGAAGACGCCGCTTTTCGCCGACCTCCTGACCGCACTGTCGAGCGCATTGCTTGCCCTGCCGCTGAGGCTCAGGTTGGCGACCGCGGGCTCCTCCGCGTTGACGGTCACCCAGTCTATGCCTTTGATGACGTTCGACATCACTCCGCCGCCCCTACACCCCAACACCTTGACGCCGGTCAGCGGCGCGCCGGGTGCGACGCCGACCACCCACCCTCCGTTATCTTTGGCCGCCAGTGTACCGGCGACGTGAGTCCCGTGACCGTCGCAATCGGTATCCGGGCCGCCGTGGAAGTTGATGTCGGATCTCACGACGTTGAGATCGGCGTGGGACGCGTCGATGCCGGTGTCTATCACGTAGATGTTGATGCCGGAGACTGCTCCCGAGCCGTTGCCTGCCCGGGTCGAGCTCTTGTCAGCGTCGATCCGATCTATACCCCACGGCAGCGCCTGGGCTTCGACCGTCACCACCCTGTCTCGCTCGACGTAAGCGACCCGAGAGTTGTTTCGGACATCAGCGAGGCTGTCTTCCGGGATCTCCGCCGAGAACCCCTCCAGGGCTTCGGTGTATACGAAGCCGACGTCGAAGCCTTCCTGCCGCTGATCTATCTCGTTTGCCACCTGAGAGGGGTTGCCGACGCTCTCCTCGAGCACGACGATGTAAGGGTCCGTATCCTCTTCCGGGGTCTGAGTAAACGCGATCCCCGCGGCCAGCAGCGTCGCGGCCGCCATAAGCATGACCAAGATGACTAGGCGTCTCACAGCGCGCTCTGCCCCTCCCACGTTCCTCTATGCCTGCTACGCGCAGTACTGTACCACGCCGGAGCCATATACGGGTAGCCAGAGGTTATCCCGGCACTCGATACGATCCAACCCCTCAATGGTTGTGGCGCGGTGTTTTGGAGGCGACGCAACGGTACTTCAGCGCCGCTTCCAGGACCCCACCGCCGTCGAGCTGGCCCACCGAGTCGCGGTAGATCTCTTGCCAGGGCGTGCGGCTTTCAGGATATGGAGGTATGCCCTCCTTCTTGCGCCGCTCTATCTCCTCTTCCGACACGAGCATGTCGCAGCGCCCGGCGTTCAGGTCGATGCGTATAGTGTCTCCGGTGCGCAGCCAGGCCAGACCCCCACCGGCGGCGCTCTCGGGCGCGGCGTTGAGGATCGAGGGGCTGTCCGAAGTCCCCGACTGCCGGCCGTCACCGATGGTGGGCAAGGTGTTTATGCCGCGCTTGAGCAGCGCGTCGGGGGGCTGCATGTTCACGACCTCGGCCGAGCCTGGCCAGCCTATTGGACCCGAGCCCCTGATGACGAGGATCGTCTTCTCGTCGATGCCTAGAGCGGGATCGTTGATGCGCTCGTGGTAGTCATCGGAGCCGTCGAAGACGACCGCGCGGCCCTCGAAGATGCCCCTGTTACTTAAATAGCGTTCGCGGAACTCATCGGAGATCACGCTCGTCTTGATGATCGCGAAGTCGAAGAGGTTGCCGGAGAGGACCAGGAAGCCGGCGCGCTCGTGCAAGGGCTCGTCGTACGACGCGATCATCTCCCTGTCGGTGCTCTCCCTTCCGGCCACGTTCTCGGCGAGCGTCCGTCCCGTGACGGTGAGGAGCTCGCCGTCGATCTTGCCTGCTCTCAGAAGCTCATCGAGCACGGCCGGCACGCCGCCGGCGCGGTGGAAGCGCTCGCCGAGGTACTTCCCGGCGGGCTGCATGTTGACGAGCAGCGGCACGTCGTGGCCCCGGTTCCAGTCCTCCGGCTCGATGTCGGCCCCCGCGTGGCGCGCCATGGCCATGATGTGCGGCTGGGCGTTGGTGGAGCCGCCGATGGCCGTGACGGTGACGATAGCGTTCAGGAAGGCCTCGCGGGTGAGGATCTTCGAGGGGCGCAGGTCATCGTGGGCCATCTCGACGATGCGCCGTCCCGTATCGTAGGCCATCTGGCCGCGCTCGCGGTAGGGTGCGGGGATGGCCGCGCATCCGGGCAGCGAGAGGCCGAGCGCTTCGGCGACGGCGTTCATCGTCGAGGCGGTCCCCATCGTGTTGCAGTGGCCGGCTGAAGGCGCGGAGGCCAGCGCCGTCTCGAAGAACTCTTCCTCGTCGATCTCGCCTGTGGCGAGGCGGCGGCGGCTCTTCCAGATCGCCATCCCGGAGCCGACGAGCTCCCCTTCGAACCAGCCGTCGAGCATCGGCCCGCCGGAGAGCACGATCGCAGGGATGTCCACCGTGGAGGCGGCCATGATCGCGGCCGGCGTCGTCTTGTCGCAACCGGTGGTGAGAACTACGGCGTCGATGGGGTAGCCGTAGAGGACCTCCACCAGCCCCAGATACGAGAGGTTGCGGTCCAGCGCCGCGGTCGGGCGGCGGCAGTTCTCGAAGATCGGGTGCACCGGGAACTCCATCGGTATGCCGCCTGCGTCGCGGATACCGTCTCGCGTACGAGAGGCGAGCTCGAGGTGATGCCGATTGCAGGGCACCAGGTCGCTGCCGGTCTGGGCTATGCCAATAATGGGCTTCCCCGAGCGCAGCTCGTCGGGCGTGATCCCGTAGTTCATGAAACGCTCGAGGTAGAGCGCGCTCTGGTCGATGCGGTGGGCATCGGCGAACCACTCGCGCGAGCGGAACCGGCGCGCGGGCCGGCCGTTGTCAGCAGCCATGGTAGACCTCTCCTATCCTTCTGCCTGCGACACCGGCGGCGTCGCGGTGGACGTCTTACCGAGAGCCTGTATGGCGGTCGGTAAAATGGTCAGCTCGGGGACGTAGGCCCGCTCGGGCAGCGTGGCGAGAAATAAGCAAGCCTGCGCCACGTCCTCGGGCTTGAGGCTGAGATCCCGGACCTCCCGTGGAGGCGGCTCGGGGCGGTTGTCCAGGATCGGGGTATCCACGATACCGGGCAGGACCGCAGAGAAGCGCACGCCCCTCTGGTGCTCCTCGAAGCCTGCCGCGTGGGCGAGCTCCGTCATACCGGCTTTGGAGGCCTGGTAGGCCGGGCCGGACATGTCAGGCCAAGAGCCCGAGACGCTGCTGATGAGAACGACGAGCCCACGCGCGGCGCGCAGGTAAGGGAGCGAGGCCCTGATCGCGTAGAAGGCACCGCTGAGGTTGACCGAGATCATGGCGTCCCAAGCGTCGGCTGTGAGCTGCTCCAGCCTCCTCTCGGGGAAGTTCATCCCGGAGGCGACGACGAGCACGTCTATGCCGTCCGCCTCCCCGACTTCCTCGACGGTCCGCCACACCGCCTCCCTTTCCGAGATGTCGAGGGCGTGGGCCGTGACGTCGCGTTCGCCTGTCCCCTCCTCTATGGCTTCCTTTCGCCTCGCGGCCGCGTGCACCTTCGCCCCGGCGTCGGCGAAGAGGTTCACGGTGGCGAGCCCGATCCCGCTGCTCGCCCCTATGACGAGCGTTGTCTTCGCGGAGAGCATGCCGTCCTCCATCACGCCGACCCCCCGAGGAAGACCTTGACCCGCTCGGATGGTCCTCTGACGAGCTCGGCGAAGACCCCCGGCCCCTCCTCGAGCGGCAGGACCGGCGACAGATCCCCGATCCCGGCCCTTCCGGCGACGAGCCATTCGAGCGCCTGCTCGTAGTCGTCGGCGGTGTAGGCATAAGAGCCCTGGAGATCGAGCTGCCCGCGCACGACGCTGTGGTACCCGAGCGTCGTCTCGTCATCGTGGAGCCCGACGAAGACGACCCGTCCACCGGGACGCAGCAGCACCTCGACGGCCATCTTGCGCGTAACCCCGGCGCCGACGGCGTCGATGACGAGGTCCGCGCCGAGACCCTCTGTCGGCCCTTCGAGTGCCTCGCGAGCCTCCTCGCCCGAGGCGTAGGCGGCACGAGCGCCGAGGTCGAGCGCCTGCTCGCGGCGGGCCTCGTGCGGCTCGACGACCGAGACCTCTGGGATTCCGTCGAGCACCGCAGCCTGCAGGCACATCAGGCCTATAGTGCCGGCTCCGACCACGACGGCGTGATCGACGAAGTGCCCTGCGAGGCCAAGCCTTACCGCGTGCACGCCGTTGGCGAGCGGCTCGGCGAGGGCCCCCGTGCGGGCCTCGACCCCCTCCGGCAGCGGGTAGACGTTGTGCGCAGGGGCGAGCGCGTACTCCGCGAACCCTCCAGGAGAATGGATCCCGACGAGCTTGCGGCTCGGGCACAGGTTCGTGTACCCGCCGCGGCAGAGTGCACACGTCTCGTCAGACGAGAGCGGATTCACGGCCACCGTACGGCCGACGAGGCCCTCGTCCACGCCCGCGCCCACCTCGGTCACCGTCCCCGCGAACTCGTGGCCCATCACCAGCGGCGGCGTGCGGTTGCCCATCTTTCCTAGGTAGCCCTCGATCTCCGAGCCGCAGATGCCTACGGCATCGGGACGGACCTTGACCGTACCGGGCTCGACCGCAGGCTCGGGCACCTCCTCGACCACCATCTCCTCCGGCCCGTTCCAAACGACCGCTTTCATGACCCTCCTCTCAAAGACCTCGTACAAGGATAGCGCGTGCGGGGGAGCCGTCGGAGTCCTCCAGCTTGAGTGGAAGGCAAGCGAGGAAGTACTCGCCGGGCTCAACACCGTCCAGCACGAGCCCCTCGATAACTATCACGTCCGCCCCGAGCAGGGTGTGGTGGGTGTTGAACTCCTTGTCCTCGAACGGCTCGACCGAGAGGTAGTCCACCCCCACCGTCTCGACTCCGATCTCGACGATGTACTCGGCCGCCTCCCGCTCGATGGCGACGTAGTCCTCCACAAACCGATCGCGCTCCAGCAACCCATCCTGCGAGTTGCGGGTCTTGAGGAGTAGCCGGGCGGCTCCTGCGACCACGGCGGCCTCCAGGGCGGTCCGGGTTACGTGACCCACGACGTGGGTCAGATCCACCACCCGGCAGGGGCCCACGCAGCGCGAGAGCTTGAGCGACTCCATCGTCCAGCTGCCTGGGATAAAGTGCATCCTCGCGTCGGCGTGGGTGCCGGTGTGGGCGCTCAGGGTCCACTGGCTGACGGTGCTCGAGTCGCCCCGGTCGGTGTGGGAGAGGAACTTTCGGGACGGGGGGTCCTGACCCGGCCACATCACCGAGCGTGGGCCCGTTGGCGCCGTTATGTCTATGATCTCCACTACTGCTTCGGGCTGTAGCGGTCGGGGTCCTGGAAGACGTCTATGACCAGGGTCCCTGCCTCGAGTCGGGCCGAGTGCTCCGAGCCGGCGGGCACGTCGTAGGTGTCGCCCGGCTCGTAGGTCCCTGCCTCGCCGTCCACGGTCAGGTGCAGGCGGCCGGTCACTACTATGCCCCACTGGGCGCCGTGGGAGTGAGGCGGCACCTCGATCTCCTCGGCGGCGCCAAAAAATACAACCTGACCGTGCGGGCCCGAGAGCATCGGCCCTTCGAGGCCCGTGAAGGACGTGTCGGCTCTCGGGAGGTCCCTGATCCAGTCCGGCAACGGGTCCATACGAAGCTCCTCTCCCGACGTTTGCGCCCCAGATCCGGGCGTCATTATACTGACCTGTTCCGGGGTCGAGAAAGCGGGGTGCGATGGACCGTCTGGCGGGCAAGAGGGCCATAGTCACGGGCGCGGGGGCCGGCATCGGTCGCTCTATCGCCCTCCGGCTCGCGAGCGAAGGCGCTCGCGTCGCCATCGCCGACGTGGACGAGAGCGCCGCCGGGAAGGTCGCCTCGGAGATAGAAGGCGAGACGCTGGCCCGCCGGACGGACGTTACGAGGGCTGCCGAGGTCGAAGCCCTCGTCGCGGGCGTCGTCGAGGCGTGGGGCGGCCTCGACGTCATGGTCAACAACGCGGGGGTGGGGGTCGCCGCGACCGCGGTGCAGACCACAGAGGAGGACTACGAGCGGGTGATGGACGTCTGCGTCAGGGGGACCCTGCTCGGGATGAAGTACGCCATCCCCGCCATAAGGATGGCCGGAGGGGGGTCGGTTATCAACATGTCGTCGGTGGCGGCCCTCGTGGGGATCACGGACCGGGCCGTCTACAGCGCGGCGAAGGGCGCCATTCTCTCGATGACGCGGGCGGCGGCCATAGACCACGTGGAGGAGGGCGTGAGGGTCAACTGCATAGCCCCCGGCACGGTGGATACACCCTGGATCTCCCGCATAACCAGCGGCTACGAGGACCCCGAAGCCGCCCGCGCTAACATGCAGGCCCGCCAGCCACACGGCCGGTTCGTCACCCCTGAGGAGATAGCCGCGATGGCCGCCTACCTCGCCGCCGACGAGTCTGCCTCCTGCATCGGGGCGTGCATGGTCGTGGACGGCGGCGTGACCGCCCGATGAGCTCTACCAACATAACCGGGGCGGTCGCACTCGACGTCCGCTTCCCCACCTCGCAGGACCTCTCCGGCTCCGACGCGATGAACGAGGCACCGGACTACTCGGCGGCGTACGTCATCCTGAAGACCGACACGGAGCTCGAGGGACACGGCCTCACCTTCACCATCGGGCGGGGCAACGAGCTCTGCGTGGCAGCCATAGAGGCGCTCAGCCACCTCGTCGTCGGCGAGACGCTGGAGTCGTTTACGCAGGACATGGGTGCCTTCTGGCGCCGGGTTACGGGCGACAGCCAGCTCAGGTGGGTCGGACCCGAGAAGGGCGTCATACACCTGGCTACCGCGGCCATCGTCAACGCGGTCTGGGACCTCTACGCCAAGGCCGAGGGCAAGCCCCTCTGGAAGCTGCTCGTGGACATGAGCCCCGATGAGCTAGTGCGTTGCGTGGACTTCCGCTACATCACCGACGCCCTGACCCCCGACCAGGCGCTCGAGATCCTGCGCGAAAACGAGCCGACGAAGCCTCAGCGCGAGCTGGAGATGCTCGAGCACGGATTCCCCGCCTACACGACCAGCGCGGGCTGGCTCGGGTACCCGGACGAGAAGATCCGGCGCCTCAGCCGCGAGGCCGTCGCCGAGGGGTGGGGCCACGTCAAGATAAAGGTAGGACTAGACGTCGAGGACGACGTGCGCCGGGCTGCGATCATCAGGGAGGAGATCGGGCCCGACAGGAAGCTGATGATGGACGCAAACCAGGTCTGGGAGGTGGACGAGGCGATAGCGAACATGGGGCGCCTCGCGGACTTCGACCCGTGGTGGATCGAGGAGCCTACGAGCCCGGACGACATCCTCGGCCACGCGGCTATAGCCCGCGCCGTCGCCCCGATAGGCGTGGCCACGGGCGAGCACTGCCAGAACCGGGTCGTCTTCAAACAGCTGATGCAGTCCGAAGCCATAAGCTTCTGCCAGGTAGACGCGTGCCGCCTGGGCGGAGTGAACGAGGTCATCGCCGTGCTTCTGCTCGCGGCGAAGTTCGGCGTCCCGGTCTGCCCGCACGCGGGCGGCGTGGGCCTCTGCGAGTACGTCCAGCACCTCTCCATCTTCGACTACATAGCGGTGAGCGCCTCGCTGGAGGACCGCATCCTGGAGTACGTCGATCATCTGCACGAGCACTTCCTGGACCCCGTGAGGATCAGAGACGGCCGTTACGTGCCGCCCGAGCGTCCCGGCTACTCCATCGAGATGTACCCCGAGTCTCTGGAGACGCACGAGTTCCCCACGGGCAGCGCCTGGACCGTCAGAGAAAGGAGCACCACTTGAACGGCAGGGTAGCCGCGGTCCTGGGCGTCGGTCCCGGTCTCGGGGCGTCGGTCGCCCAGCGCTTCGCTCGCGAGGGCTTCGCGGTGGCGCTCATGGCGCGCAGCGAGGAGAGCGTCGCGGGCGCGCGGGAAGATATCGAGGGCGGTGGCGGCACGGCGCTACACGTCTCCATCGACGCCACGGACCCGGTCTCGGTTGCATCTGCCTTCGAGACCATGCGCGTCGACCTCGACGACCCGGAGGTCCTCGTCTACAACGCCGGTGCCTTCGAGATGGGTGGGATACTGGAGATAGAGCCCGAGAGGTTCGACGAGTGCTTCAGGGCCAACTGCGCGGGCGCCTTCTACGCCGCGAGGCAGGTCCTGCCGGCGATGGTCGAGAGGGGGCGCGGGACTATTCTGCTCACTGGCGCGACGGCGGCGTTACGGGGCTCGGCCCGATTCTCGGCGCTCGCGGTGGGCAAGTTCGGCTTGAGGGCGCTCGCCCAGTCCATGGCGCGCGAGTTCGGACCGCAGGGGGTGCACGTGGCGCACGTCATCATCGACGGCCAGATCAATACCCCCAGGGTGCGCGGGATGTACCCGGATCGCGAGGAGCACACCATGCTCTCTTCCGACGCCATAGCAGAGACTTACTGGCAGCTCCACTCCCAGGACCCGACCGCCTGGACGCTGGAGCTCGACCTGCGCCCCTCGGTGGAGAGGTTCTGAGCCTCCGGTCGAGGAACCGTAGCGCCCGGCGACCCTCTACCCGCGCCTGACCCTGTTCGCGACGGACTCGAAGGCGACCCTCTCGGCCGCGTCGTCGAGGGGCTCGAGCACGAAGGCGTCGTCCACGCGTCTCAGGGCGTTCAGGATGAGCTGGTCTGTGAGCCAGGGGTTCTTTGGCAGGAGCGAGCCGTGCAGGTAGGTGCCGTAGGCGTTGAGGCGCCGGGCGCCCTCGGTGCCGTCCTTGCCATTGTTGCCGAAACCGACGACCACGTGGCCTAGAGGCTCGACGCCAGCGCCCAGGTAGGTGCGGCCGCCGTGGTTCTCGAAGCCGACGATCTCACGCCACCGGTCGTCCTCGGGGCTGCGGACGCGTACAAGGACGTTCCCGATCAGGCGCTCCTCATCCGGCTTGCGCGGCTCGGTGTGCAGGTCGAAGACGCCGACACCGGGGAGCTTCTCGCCCTCGGGCGTCTCGTAGTAGTGGCCCATGAGCTGGTAGCCGCCGCAGACCCCGAGGACGACTCCCCCATCCTCGACGATAGCCCGCAGGTCCGCACCCTTCTTGCCGGCGAGGTCCTCGACGAGGAGCGTCTGCTCCCTGTCCTGCCCGCCGCCGAAGAGGAAGAGGTCGCAGCCGGTCGGTCTTATGGGCTCCCCGAGGCCCGCATCCACGACCTCGACCGGGATGCCGCGCCACTCGCAGCGCTTCTTTATGGAGATGACGTTTCCGCGGTCGCCGTAGAGGTTCATCATGTCGGCGTAGAGGTGATGAATGGTGAGTTTCATGCTCCTCCCTTCGGTTGCACGCTCAGGCTTCGCCTACGCTCCCAGCACGCTTCGGCCTTTCTGTGCGCTGACAAGCTAATCTTCCCAGAACGGATGCGTGTAGCCGAGTTCGCTCAAGGTCTTGCGGATCTCGAGCATCGCCGTGTAGGTCGGCAGGACGTAGAGGGTCTTCCCGGGCGGTGTGGCCTCCAGGGACATCTTCAAAGCCTCCTCGAGGTCGGGGATGACGGCGCCTACGGGGAGGTCGGCATACTTGAGGCGCACAGCCATGTCCTCGGCCCTGGTACCGGAGACCGTAAACGGGGAGGCGCCCTTTGTCCGGCCCTCGAGTCGGGCGTCGGCGAGCATCTCGAAGTCCACGTCCCAGAGCCACGAGACGTCGCGGCCGTCGGCGTGGTTGTCGTTTATGGCTATGAGGACGTGGCGGGCGTCATCGCTCGCGACGAAGGTGCGCAGGATCTCGTTGAAGCCTACGGGGTTCTTTATGAGGAGCAGGAAAGCCTCCCTGCCCCCGGCCTTCACCCGCTCGACCCGCCCGAACGCCCCGCCGAACTCGCGCAGGCCGCGCGAGATGTGCTCGAGCCCGACCCCCGCTTCGGCGGCGACCGTGGCCGCCGCCAGGGCATTGTAGACGTTGTAGAGCCCGGGCAGGTTGAGGCGGACCTCCGTCTCACCGCCCGGGACCCGGAGCACGAAGTCGACCCCGCGCGCCCCATCCAGGCGCACCCGGCTCGCCCGGTACGCGAGAACGGGACGCCCGAAGGGGCACGCGGGGCAGTCGTAGACGCCGACGTGACCCATGTAGACGGCGTCGTAGTGGAGCGCCGTCCCGCAGAGAGGGCAGTCTTTGGAGTCGGCTATGTGCTGCAGGCGGCCGGTGTCGAGGGCGGGCTCGTCCACCCCGTAGTAGACAGGTCTTACGGCCGAGCGCCCGAGGCTCGCGACCAGCGGGTCGTCGGCGTTCAGGACGACGGAGCCGTTCTCGGGCAGGTCTTCGAAGGCCGAGGAGATCACCTTGCCGGTGTAGGCGAGCTCGCCGTAGCGGTCGAGCTGGTCGCGGAAGAGGTTCAGGACCGCCAGTATCTGGAGGTCCGCCTCCGCCGCGACCTTCGGGACGCTCGCCTCGTCAACCTCGAAGAGCCCCATCTCGGAGGCAGGCTCTCCGAACAGGTCCGAATCCAAGACCAGCGCGGCCGTAACCCCCGTGACCAGGTTCGCCCCCGTCGAGTTGTTCACGGCGCGCACGCCCGCGCTCTGCAGGATTCTGGAGATCATGCGGGTAGTAGTCGTCTTCCCGTTGGTGCCGGTGATCGCCGCCGACCCGAGGGGGAGCCTCCGCGAGAGCTCCGAGAGCACGCCAGGGTCCACCCTCCGCGCGACGACCCCGGGCACGGTAGATCCCCCGCCCCTCCCGAGCGTTCTGCTCGCGAGCCGCGCCACGCGAGCCGCTGCTACGGCCGCAAAGAGGCGCGCGCTGTCGAAGGGCTTGCTCACCGAGAGAAGATTATATCCGGCAGCACAAGGTCTATTGAGATGGAACTCTCGCAACCGCAAGACCTAGCCGTTCGGCCGGGTCTCTTTCGCAGCTGGTGCGGTAAAAATAGCGTATGGATATCTTCGAAAATCTCTCCGCGAGCTCCCGGGCGGAGCAGGACGCTCTCGACGCGTATTCGCGCGCGGTCCGGGAGGTGACCGAGAGGCTCGAACCTGCGGTCATCTCGGTCGGGCTCAGAGACGGCAGGGGCGCCGGGAGCGGGGTGGTGCTCGGGACGAAAGACGGATCGGCCACGGCCGTCACCAACGCCCACGTGGTGCGGGGTTTGAGGAGGGCGGGAGGACGGAGGGGCAACCCCGGCGGCATCGAGGTGACGCTCCCGGGCGGGTCTCCGATCCCGGCGGAGGTGCTGGGGGACGACCCGCCGAGCGACCTGGCGGTGGTGCGCTTCGCGCCCGAGGAGGAGCCCACGACCGCCACGCTCGGGGACGCCGGGAACCTCGTCGTCGGCCAGCTCGTCGTTGCCATTGGCAACCCTTTGGGTTTCCAGCGCAGCGTCACGGCCGGGGTCGTCAGCGCGCTCGGGCGCTCCATAAGGGGCGAGAGCGGGCGTCTCATCGAGAACGTCATCCAGACGGATGCGGCGATCAACCCCGGCAACTCCGGCGGTCCGCTCGCAGACACCTCGGGGCGCGTCGTCGGGATAAACACCGCGATTATCGGCGGCGCTCAGGGGATAGGCTTTGCCATTCCGGTCTCGAACACGTTCCGGCGCGTGGTGTTCACCCTCGTCACGGAGGGCCGGGTGCGCCGCGCCTACCTCGGGGTGGTCGTCGCGAGCCGCCCGGAGAGGAACGACTTCGAGGGCGGCGCCGGCGTCGAGAGCGTCGCACCGAACAGCCCCGCCGAGAGGGCGGGAGTGAAGCCCCAGGACGTCATCGTAGGCTTCGGCGACACGCCCGTGCGCTCCAATGACGACCTCCTGAGCATGCTCGACGAGTCGGCCATCGGACGCGATGCCGAACTCAAAGTGCTGCGGGGGGGTAAGGAACGCACCCTGAAGGTTCGCCCGCAAGAGCTGCCGGCAGAATAGCTGTCGACCGTCAGCTCTCCGTAATCAGCAGAGGGTTGACAGTGCGGCTCTCCGGCGAAAGCGCTACCATCGGCGATAGTAGCGTCTTGAAGCAGTAGCCTCGCCATGCGAGGCAAGGGCTGATAGCCGACAAGCTGATAGCTGCCGACCGGAGGGAGGCAAGATGCCTGACGTGACGCTGGTGGTGCGGGATCTTTCAGGTGCAGAGGACGCCGAGCGTCTGGAGCGGGCCCTCGGGCGCCTCTCTTTCGTGGAGCTTGTGAACGTGGACCTGGGGAAGGCGCTCGTCGCAGTATCCTACGAAGGCGGGCAGGCGGAGCTGGAGAGGATCGAGGCCTCCATCGAGGAAGCCGGCCATGACTTCGAGCCCTCCCCCGGTGCGGACCACGTTGCGGACTGAGAAGCCTTTGGAGGCCCTCCGCACCGAGCGGCTCGTGCTGGTGGCGCTCACACCCGAGCTCGCGCGGGCGGCCCTGGAGGACAGGGCGAAGCTGGGGCGGATGATCGGGGCTCACGTACCGGAGAGTTGGCCGAGCGCGGACTTCGCCAGGATGCTGCCGCGCCTTGCAGAAGGCGTAGAGCAGACCTCATCCGGGGCCGAACCGACCCGCCTCGCCGTTCACGCAGCGGACGAGACGCTCATCGGGGAGACGGGCTTCCACGGTCCGCCCAACGGACGGGGGACGATCGAAGTCGGCTACAGTATCATCCCGGCCTACCGCGGGCGGGGATTCGCCACCGAGGCGACACTGGCCCTGATCGGGACGGCTCTCGCCCGTCCCGAAATACGCCGCATCACAGCCGAGTGCCTCGAGGACAACCTCGCCTCGCTGCGGGTGCTCGAGAAGCTCGGGATGCGCTACATAGGCTCCGCTGGCGGGACGCTGCGCTTCGAGCTACGAGATAAGAAACAATAACGCCGCGAACGCCGCCAGCACCACCACGGGCCAGTTGAAGATAGCGCGGCCCAGGGTGGTTCCTCCCCTGCGGGCGAGGGACAGGTAGGAGATCACGCTCGCCACCAGCGCCACCGCCGCGATGACGAGTGCGACCCTGATGGCTCCCCCGATCCCCTCTTGCATGGTCTCCACGACGACCACGACGACGAACAACCCCGCGAGCGCCAGCATCGGCCAGCTGATCCCACCTCGCACCTCCGCCGGGCGGTGCCACGCAATACCTCCTCGCGCCTGGTACTGCGGCGGTGGCGGCAACTGCGAGGTCGGCGCGTCCGCCTCGGGCGGAGTCACGTCCCTGCGGACCGGCCTGCCGCAGCTCGAACAGAACCTGGCGTCGGGCTCCAGCCTGTTCCCGCAGTACGAGCAGAAGCGTTTCTCCACGGCGACTCCCTTCAGCCCGGTCCTGCCGTACATGGTACACGCCCTGATGCAAAACCCCGCACCGTACTCCGTGATGAGGGGCACCACACCGGCCTGACCACGGTGGGTCTTTGGGGATAGGGCCCAGCGGCCATATTGTGCCGTTTCTCGAACTCCGTAACGCCGCACGAGAAGGCCTGGTTCGATAGCCTTATGAGCGAGGCGAATCAGCGCGGGGTATCTCCACGTAGCGCCGGTCCCCGGAGATCTAGGCTGTGCTCTCGGAGCGTCGCTTCCACAGCCAGGCTATGGCGGTGAAGATCAACGCGGCGCCCAGGCCTATCACCCACTCGATGCTCACGAGCGGCTCCAGGTAGTGATGGAGCACCTCGTCGGCGAAGAACATCTCGACGGCAATGTAGATCAGGAGCGCGGCGCCGGCATAGATCAGGATCGGGAACCTGTCAAGGAGCGAGGTGAGCAGCGCGGCCCCGAATACGACCAGCGGTATCGTCGTCGCCAGGCCGATCCCCATCAGCCACCAGTTGACTTCGCCGCCGATCCTGGCGGCGCCGACGAGAGCTATGACGTTGTCGAGCGACATGACGGCGTCGGCGATGATGATGATCCGGATCGCCTGCCACGCGCTCTGGCCGGCTTCGATCTTCTCCTCGTCCTCCTCGGGCTCGTCGTTGACGAGCTTCCAGGCGATCCAGATTAGCAACAGCCCGCCCGCGACCTGCAAGAACGGTATCTCCAGCAGAAAAGAGATGATGCCTGCGAAGACGAGCCGCAGCGCGACCGCGCCCGCGGCGCCCCAGATGATCGCCTGCCGGCGCTGGTTGCCCTGCAGGCTACGAGCGGCCATGGCGATGACCACGGCGTTGTCGCCCGAGAGGATGAGGTTGACGGCCAGCACCTTGACGAGCGCGAGCAAGAAAACCGCGTTGAGAAACTCGTCTAACAACGTCTGATCCTCCTCCGCAACCTCGCGCCGTTGAGAGCTGGCATCGTGCCTACTCCTTCGTCCTCACCGCGTCCTATCTTACCAACAATCGTCTCCGTCGCCATCGGACCGGCATCAAAGTATGGTGACCAGCGCCACGACGAGGAACACGGCGTACAGTGCTCCCCCGACGAAGAGGTACTCGCTCTCGATGGGCTCTTTCCTCCTGACCAGCAGGTAGAGGTACGCCCCGCCGATGAGCGCCAGCACCGCCGAGAAAGCGTTGAGCGGGTCGAGGCTCCAGCTCGTGAACGCGAGACCCAACGCCACCGGGACCGAGCTCTGGAAGACCATGGCCCCGGTTATGTTCCCGAGGGCCAGAGTGTCCTTGTTGCCCCTGACCCAGATCACGGAGTTGAACTTCTCGGGCAGCTCCGTGGCCAGCGGCGCGAGCACGAGCGCTATGAGGCCGGCCGGCAACCCCACCGACTCCGAGAGGTGCTCCACGGCCGTCACGAAGAAGTGAGCCCCGGCTCCCATCACGGCCACGGTCCCAAGAAGCTGCGCCGCCACGGCCCATATCGGGGCCTCTGACCCCGAAGACCACAACGTCAGCTTCTCGGGCGGCTCCTCGAGCCCCTCCCCGCCGGACTTGATGGTCCGCCAGACGTAGGCTGCGTACGCCACGACCAGCAGGACCGCCAGTGTCACCTTCAGGAAGAAGGGCAGAGGCACGACGCCAGCCCCGGCGCCCAAAGAGAAGCAGGCGAGGAAGAAGACCATGTCCCGCCTGGCGGTCCCTTTGTCGAGCACGACGTCGTCGTCGCTCTCCCTGCGGCGCCTGTAGATCTGGATCGAGATCCCCACGACGAACATCGCGAGCGTCGCCAGCAAGAAAGGTGCCCCGAGGATAGCCCCGACACCCACCTCCCCCGCTGCGGCGTTCCCGGTGAAGATGATCGAGATGACGGCTACGACGGGGATCATGGTCTCCGGCAACGCGGTGCCGACGGCAGCGAGCACGCTCCCTATCGAACCCTGATCCAGGTCTAGCCGATGGCCGATTATCTCGACCGCGTTGGTAAAGAGTGCCGCGGCCACGACGATGACGATGGCAGAGAGCGCCAACTCTAGGATAGTTAACGTCATCGGCGCCTCTCTTGGATAGCCAGGCCGGATCGGAGGATTCTACCCCGCCGCGCCAGAGGTTACACTTAAGCTCTTATGCCCGATCTTCGCCTGGACGAGATACTGGCAGCGGTGGCCGACGGCGTCCTCTCGCCCTCGGCCGCCGCAGGGCGTCTGAGGAGCGGGGAGGTGCGCTACCTGGACGAGTTCGCCGTCCTCGACCTCGGCCGCCGCGCGCGCAAGGGTGTCCCCGAGGTAGTCTACGCCCGGGGGAAGACGCCAGGGCAGGTGGTTGGGATCTGCGAGACCATCCTGGCCTCGGGCGAGCGCGTGGTCGTCAGCGCCCCGTCCCCCGAGATCGTCGCTCAGCTGCAACGCTCCCTCCCCACGACACCTATCAGGGCCGCCGGGCGCTCCGTCGTCCTGGGCTCCGGAGAGCCCTCACCGTCGGGCGGCCGCCTCGGCGCCATAAGCGCGGGCACCTCGGACCTGCCGGTCCTGGAGGAGGCGGTCGCGGTGGCTCGCGAGATGGGCGCAGATATCAGGAGCTTCCACGACGTCGGGGTGGCCGGGATACACCGCCTGGTCGAGCCCCTGAAGGAGCTCCGCGACTTCGACCCGGACTGCCTGATCGTGGCCGCCGGCATGGAGGGGGCCCTGCCTAGCGTAATAGCCGGTCTCGTGGCCATGCCCGTCGTCGGCCTGCCGACCTCGACCGGCTACGGCCTCGGCGGGGACGGGACCGCCGCCATCCTGGGCATGCTCCAGACCTGCTCGCCGGGCCTCTCGGTCGTGAACGTGGATAACGGGGTCGGCGCCGGGGCCACCGCAGCCCTCATAGCGAACCGCGCCGCTCTCGGTAGAAAGCCCCAGGGGAACGGCGCCGAACCAGGATCCGGCTAGAAGGAACCGGCGTGCGTGCCTTCGTCGGCATCTTCCCACCGCCCGAGGTCCGGAAGGCGCTGTCCCGCGCGGCGCGCGGACTGCCCGTAACGGGACAGGTCCGCTTAACACCCCCCACAAACGTCCACCTGACGCTCAAGTTCCTCGGCGATCTCTCGCAAGAAGACCTGACCCGGGTTGCAGAGACGCTCGAGCCGCTCCGCGACAGGCACGAGCCCTTCGAAGCCGCTATCTCCGTCTTTGGCGCGTTCCCCTCCCCGAGAAAGGCCCGTGTTCTCTGGGCCGGCGTCGGAGAGGGCGCCGAAAGGCTTAGCGCTCTGGCGCAGGACGTGGATCGGTCCCTTGAGCCTCTGGGCTTCGAGCGTGAAGGCCGGCCTTACGTCCCGCACCTCACCCTCGGGAGAGCGCGTGGCCGGCCGGTAACGCTGGAAGCCACGGAGGTCTCGCCGCCGGTACCCGGCTTCTCAGTCAGGAGGCTGGATCTGGTGGAGAGCTTGCTCGGCACCGCCGGGGCCACGTACTCTACCCTGGCAGCTTACCCTCTCTCGCAGCACGATGCGTGAATGTCTTCTTGCGCAGACCGATTATTAGAAAGCCGAGATCAAAGGCCCGACAGACATCAGGATGAAGAGCAGTATCAGGATCATAACGACTATCGCTATGAAGTTGTTCCCGCTCATCGCACCTCATCCCTGAAAGAGGATACCAACGGCCGGCCTATTCTAGCCGCTGGTCTCCGCGAACGCCAGCGGCGCGTCCTAGAGCTCGTTGGCGTAGAATACGCGGCGCGCCGGCGCCGGCGCGCCCTCATCGGCGAACTTGCGGCGCAGGACGTGAAACTCCTCAACCTTCTCGGAGGTGAGCCGTACGACGGGATCGGGGTTGGTGCGCAGATCCAGGATCGCTCGCCACCGCGCCTCCACGCTTAGTTGCTCCACGACCCCCACCGGCCGCGGCTCCTTGTAGAAGATCCGGCACTCGTAGGAAGCGCTCCCGCCGTCGTAGACGACCAGAATCATCTCCGGTCTCGCCGCCCGGGGTACGCTCTGCAGATCGTACATGATCCTCCGCCTACGGTAGACTTCCCGCTGTAACTCTTCGCGCACGATGTCGCCGAACCCGTCACCCTCGACTAGAGGGTAAGACTCGTCGCGAGCCTTCTCTGCTTCCCGGACCCACCTGGCTACGCCTTCGATATCCATCATCTCCCCACACGCGGGACACCGGTACTCGGGCCCGGCAGAAGGACGCAAGCCCCATAGATGCAGGCAGTTTTCCGTCGCACTCCCCATGTAGACCTGTATTGTACCCGTTTCCTTCCCCCGCGCGACTCTCACCCGGAGCCCAAGGAAATTCTCTACCTGTACTATACCTTGATGTGAAAGAAAGGTCGATACTCTCCGTGGAAGCCTCTGGAGCTCCTGACGGAGTGCTCCGGGCCGGTGTTTCCCCGCAAGGGAGACGTGATTCACCGGCGCCCAAGCGTGGTCGGGTACCGAATGCGCGGCTACCGCCTCGGATGCCCGAACCTGGAAAATTCCTCCAGCCCGAATCCTTACCCTAGGATCGAGCCTTACACTCACGCGCAGTCGGGGCTTGAGAGAGACTGTTCTGATATGTTCCCCCTTACTTTGCGGAGGCGAGAGGCACACCTCATATTGAACCCGGCGGCTGACAGGGGTAGGTCGGTCCGGTGGCGCGACTTCGTCTCGCGGTTTCTAGAGGAGCGTGGGGTCGGTGCGATCTGGCACGTCACGCGGGGGCCTGGGCATGCGAGGCGCATCGTCCGGGAGCTGCCGGGGGAGGCGCTGGTTGTGGCCGTGGGTGGAGATGGCACGGTGCACGAGGTTGCGGCGGGATGCGTGGGGCGGGACCTCACCTTCGGCGTGCTCCCGGTCGGGAGTGGGAACGACTACGTCAAGGCGCTCGGGGTGAGCACGGAGTTAGGGCGGGCGCTCGAGGTGCTCGTCGCCGGGAAGGTCCGCGTCGTGGACGCCGGCGAGGTCAACGGGGCTCCGTTCAACAACGGGCTCGGCGTAGGCTTCGACGCGGAGGTCGCGGCCGGGGTAGCCGAAGCGCCGGCCTACCTCGGAGGCATGGGGAGATACCTCTGGAGCGTAGGACGGCTTCTGTGGGACTTCCGCTGCCACGAGGCTGCGCTCAGGCTCGATGGCAGAGAGGTCATAGAGGCCGAGACCATACTCGTCGCCGTGGCGCTCGGTACCACTTACGGCTCCATGTTCCGGCTCGCGCCGGAGGCCAGGCTGGACGACGGGCTCTTCGACATCGTCTGGTCAGAGGATATCAGCCGGGTCGAGGTCCTCCGGCTCATACCGGCGGCGCTCGGCAGCTCGCTCCCGAGACACGCCAAGGTGCACCTCGCGCGGGCGCGAGAGGTGGAGGTAGAGCTCGCTGAGGAGGTGCCGGCCCACGTCGATGGCGAGATCCTCGCTCCCACGCGCGCCTTTCGGGCGCGGGTACTACCCGGAGCGCTGCGCGTAGTGGCGCCGTAGGATAAGCGCTTCGCGAGGTTTCAGGAGTCGTTGGCGGCGGAGGCGAGCCCCGCCAACGACTCCTCTCGAAGCGACCTACTCATCTCCTCGAGACCGTCGTCTCGGTTCACCGAAACAGACAATCTACGTGCTGACGGCTGAACCCCAGTCCGCGGTCGCACCGTTACGAACCTATCAAACGCCGTGGTTATGTGATAAAAACCCTTCTCTATCCCCACTGCATCGCGGGGCGGGTACGAATACGAGATATGGATCAGAGATCGGCGAGAAGATGAGAGCATTCGTATTTCCGGGACAGGGTGGCGGGGTAACAGAGCCGGCGGAGGACCTTCTGCCGAGGATCCGGCGCGTCGTCGGGCAGCGCATCCCGGACCAGGTCAAGCTCTTCGCTCGCGCCGCCCAGGACGCCGATGAGAGCCGTGACCTGCGCGTGCGCCCCGACGTGGTAGCCGGGCACTCGCTCGGGGAGTACGGCGCCGCCTACGCCGCCGGCTGTTTCGACTTCGAGGAGGGCCTGTGGCTCGTCGCCGAGAGGGACCGTTTCCTGGCCGAGGCGGCAGAGAAGACCCCGGGCGGGATGGTCGCCATCCTCAAAGCCGACCCCGAGGAGGTCGAGAGGGCCCTCGGCGAGACCGAGGGCTCCGTGGTCGCCAACTACAACTCCCCCCGCCAGACCGTCGTCTCCGGCCTGCGCGATGCCGTGGGCGACGCGGTATCCAAGATCCGGGGCCGCAAGGTGCCCCTCAACGTCTCCTTCGCGGCTCATTCGCCCTACGTCGCGGCAGCCAGCGAGAAGATGCGCGGGGCCCTCGACACCGTCGAGTTCCGCACGCCCGAGGTCCCGATCGTGAGCGCCATAGACGGGTCGGTGCTCACGAGCGCCGCGGCCGTCAAGGAGGCCTTCAAGAACCAGATGGTCGCGCCGGTGCGCTGGGTAAAGGTTGTCGAGACCCTCGCCCGGATGCGGGTCGAGGAGTGGATCGAGCTCGGCGGCGGCGGCGTACTCACCCGGATGCTCCGGGACTTCGAGGTCCCCTCCCTCAAGGGCATCACCTTCGACGACTTGCGCACCCGCCTCTACGGGCAGACCCAGAACTTCCTACCCCGTCATCAGAACGGGGACTAGGGCTCCAGGTTTCGGCCGGGGTACAACCCCGGCCCTACCACTGAAGCCTACCTCGTCGCTTCCGCCTCGGCCTCTTCAATGGCCTCCTCCTGAGGGATGCCACCGCCGGAGATGGCCACGACGTCGCCTTCTATGGAGGAGACCGTGCCGTCCATGCTCGCCCAGACGCCGATGGAGAAGCCCTCGTCTACGGGCTCCCCGATCTTCTGCTCGTACTCGACCTCTTCGCCCTCGGAGATGAGCGGGGTGGCCGGCTTGAGGAACCGTCCGCCCAGCGGCAGGTTGACCCCGGAGACCTTGCCGACGAGCGAGACGATGCCCTCCTCGGGGCGCTTGGTCTTGATGTCGGCGTATTCCTTGCTCGCCACGCCCTTGGGGATGACGAGGTAGCCGTTGGTCGTGCGGCGCACGAAGGCGTCACCCTCGCCCAGAGACTCGATGCCCATCTCGTTCAGGTACGGCCCGCCGTCGATGACGGAGAGCTTGCCGGCTTCGGCCTCCACGTCCATGCCGGCCAGGGAGAGCAGCTCGGTAGCCGATGCCCCGAGCGGAGTCTCGTAGAGCTTGAGCGGGAGGTCGGGACCGAAGACCTGGAGGTACTTGGTGGTCACAGGCCTGCCGAGGAAGAGCGCGTTGTAGATGTTCAGCAGCGTCTCCGAGTTGTTGACGATGTGCCCGGCGTCGAGCGGGAGGCCAGGTCGCTTGTTGCCGTCGGGCAGCTCGACCCGGCGCGGTACCCACTTCTCCTTGTCTTCGTAGAAGATGTTCTTGATGAGCGTCTTCTCCTCGCCCATCGAGTACTTGTCCGGGACGTGAACCACCTCGTATAGCCCGTCGGCGTTCTCGTCGTAGCGCGAGAACCACTCCTCGTCCTTGAAGTGTACGCCCATGATGATCTGCTCTATCCCGAAGATCGTCTTCATCGCGTCGTAGAGCTCGAGGAACTCGGCGAAGTACTCCAGGTGGACCATCTTGTCCGCCCAGTAGCCCGGCTCCGACTCGGTG
>DASTQK010000061.1:0-5796 GCA_035761765.1 Rubrobacteraceae bacterium | reverse complement strand
GGACTTCTTTATGCTCAGGTAATGGGTCCGCTGCTCCTTATCCTGGTGTTCGATCGCGTAGCGTAGCGCGGTGGGGCCGTCGTTCGGACCTGCGATGAAGCCGTCCAGCGACATCGATAGACCCATAGAGACCTTACCCATGTCTATCCTCCTTTGGTTTGAACTAGCCGCTAGCCGGGCGCTCCTGCAGGACCCAGCCGTTGCCGTCGGGATCGCTGAAGAAGACGAACGAGTTCCACCTTCCGCCTCGTCCCTCGACCCACTCGCCGTCCTCCACGTGCTGGACCGGGCTGACCACCACGCCCCGCTCGACCAGTTCGGCCCTGGCCTCCTCTATATCGGAGACGACGAGCTGCAAGCCCTCCAGAACCCCCGTTGGCATGTTCAGGATTCCGGTGCTCAGGTGTATCGAGCAGCCGGATCCGGGCGGGGTCAGCTGGACGAGGCGTATCCCGTCTCCGAGTTGGGTGTCGAGGTCAACGACGAAGCCGACCTGCTCACCGTAGAAGCGCTTCGCGCGGTCCACGTCGGAGACAGGAACCGGGACCACTTCGAGCTTCCAATCCATGACCTACTCCCTTTCGTGCGTACGTCGCGAGCCGCCGCTAGAAGCGCCAGCGGGTCTGGCTGAACGGCTCGGCCACCGGCTCCTCGCTCATCCCTTCTCCCCTGCGCCTGCTCCCGCCGGCTCGTAGGTCAGGGCGACGACACCGGAGCCGAATGTCCTCGAGTCAACGAGCTCCAGGGGCTTCCGATCTGCACCGTCCTCGAAGAGACGCTTGCCGCTCCCGAGGACTACCGGGTGAACCATGAGCCGGAGCTCGTCGAGGAGGCCGCCCTCAAGCAGCGACCGGACGAGGGCGCCGCTGCCGATGATCGTGATGTCCTTACCGGATCGCCGCTTCAGTTCGGAGATCCCCTCCACGAGCTCGTCGCCCCTGATCAGGGTCGAGTTGTTCCACCCCAGAGGCTCCTCCAAGGTCCCCGAAACTACGTACTTGCGCACGCTGTTTATGTAGTCCACCATCGGCGTGCCGCCCGGCTGGTTGGGCCAGAAGGCGGCCAGCCCCTCGTAGGTGACCCTACCGACCAGCAACGCGTCCGAGCCGTCCATCCCCGCCGCGTTCGCCTGCTCCATCTCGCCGTTCGAGTAAGAGAAAGCCCACTCCTCCGGCGACTCCATCACGCCGTCCACCGACACCAACTCCAACTCCACTACTTTCCTCACTGGAACCTCCTTCGTCTGTCGAGTTGCCATGGATGGCCGCGAGCATGAAAGGCACGTTCTCATGAACGACGGAGCCCAGAAGGATCCCTAATAGCATTCCTGCTCTCCTTGCTTGCCTTCCGGACGGAGCATACAACCGTAGTCCTAAAACACAACCAATGAATCTAGAGAACACACTAAATAAATGCCGATCAGGACTACTCGTGCTAGAATTCGAGGTATGGACACGGTACGCCGGACGTATGACGACGCCTGCGCTGCCGCCCACGCGCTCGATTTGGTAGGAGAGAGGTGGGCGCTGCTGGTAGTACGCGAGTTGCTTTTGGGACCCAAGCGGTTTACGGACTTGCGGGCTGGCTTGCCGCACATCAGCCCCAACGTTCTCGCCCAGCGGCTGAGGGAGCTGGAGGGCGCTGGGGTGGTGAGGAGGCGCAAGCTGCCCCCGCCGGCGGCGTCCAGGGTTTACGAGCTTACACCGTGGGGTGAGGAGCTTGAACCGGTCATCATCGGGCTGGGGCGCTGGGGCGCTCGCTCCCCCTTGAGGCTCCGGGAAGCTGCGCTGGGCGTCGATTCGCTCGTCCTCTCCTTCCGTACGATGTTCGACCCGCTTGCGGCGGAAGGGCTCGACGCCAGCTATGAGTTCAGGCTTGGCGAGGACCTTTTCCGGGCCGAGGTTGCGGACGGTCGCTTCGAGATAGAGCGTGGTAGCGCGGACCGGCCCGACGCTATTATCGAGGGCGATCCGGACGTGCTGAGGGCGCTGGTATACGAAGGACGCGAGCTCGATGAGGCGTTGGGTTCTGGGGAGGTGAGGTTTGAGGGCGACAGGTCGGTGGTCGAGCGCTTCCTCACGATCTTTCCGCTGCCGGAGCCTGCCGCGCCCGCTGCCGGAACGTAGCGCTGGCTGGCACGGACGGGGCTGGGCGTGTCTGGGATACCTGGCTTGCGACGCCGGCTTTTGTCCCATACAGGGTACCGGGGCAGCAGGTCCCGCCTTGGATCGAACGAGCTACCGGCAAACATCCTGTGGCGGCTCCTCTGTAGTGTTCCACATAACGAGTTCTCGACTGCCAGGGGAGGTTACCGACCCTCCTGTAGAAACAGAATCGATTCGAGTTTTTGCGAAAGGTGCTGAAATGCCGGCACCTGTCCGGGATAATACAGAGGATTGATGCAAGCGCACTAACCGGGACGTCGCACGGCCATGATCACCATCCCCCTCTCCACCGAAGACCTAACCAGGGTTCGCCTCGCCCCGAGCCCTCTGTGGGAGACGGTCGCGAGCTTTGCGGTGCTACTGCACCAGGGACGCGACACGGCGCACGCGCCCTGGGTTACCCGCACGCGAAGGGTACTGCCGGGGATTGACCTCTCGGCGCTGGTGGCCGTGATGTGCCTGGAGAAGCACTGCCCTGACTTCCTCACCCCTCCGCCCGACGTCTCGGCCGAGGGCTTCGAGGAGGAGCTCGAACGCCTGAGGGCCACGCCCCCGGAGGTCGTGCACAGGGAGGTGTGGATGCTCATGCGAACGGAGAAAGAGCAATTCGGGTCTCTCGCGCCCGAGAAGGCACGTATGCTGGAGTTCTACCTGAAGGATCCTGAGGGCTCCCTGAAGCGTCTGGTGGACACGCTGGGGCGCTACCACGACCTGGCGATATCACCCTACTGGCTCAGGATCCAAGAACACCTCGAGGGCGACACTCTGAGGCGCGGACAGGCGCTGGCTTTGGGTGGCGTGGAGGCCCTTCTCTCCGGTTTGCATCCGAAGGCGAGCTATGGCGAGGGCATCCTGGAGCTGGACAAGCCCTACGAGGCTCTCATCGAGCCGGCGGGGCGTGGGATAACGCTTGTACCGTGCGTCTTCGCCTGGCCCCGCGTCGAGGTGCTCGTCCAGCCCGGCTACCAGCCGACCCTCGCGTACGGTCCCCGCGGGGTAGCGAAGCTGTGGACGTCCTCCGCGCCGACACCTGACGGAACGGCGCTTGCGGCCGCATTGGGGGCCGGGAGGGCGTCCGTGCTCAAGAATCTACTGGTGCCGACTACCACGACCGGGCTCGCCAGGCAACTGCGGCTGAGCCCTGCGGCCATCTCCGCCCACCTCTCGCGGCTCAAAGAGGCTGGCCTCGTCGAGCCACACCGCAACGGCAAGAGGGTCTACTACCGCCTGAGCTGCGCCGGCGAGTCGCTGCTCGGGATCTTCGGCGAGCTGGCCTGACTCGTGCGCTCGAGCGTAGCACGCCCACAGGCCAGAGCGTCGTCGCGCGAGCGCGAGAGCGCCGATCGCCACGCCCAGCGCGTAGGCGAGCGTATCTGGAGGTTGGGCTCCCGGCTCACGGGCGACGCTGACCGCCACCGCGACTGCGAGCCCCGCGTCGCTTGCGCGCTGGCGAACGCGTCCGAGGCGCTTGCTCCACGAAGCGACGATTGCACGGCTACTCGTATCGCAGGGCCTCCGCCGGGTAGACCTTCGAAGCCTGGCGGGCGGGCAGGTAGGTGGTCAGGAGAGTGGCCGCGTAGCCGACGACGACCACGAGCACCAGAGCAGACCAGGGAACCCGGTACTCCATGCCCGGTATGCCCTCGCGGATGTTCTCTACCAGCGTGCCCGAGAACCCGAGCGCCAGGGCAACCCCTACGCCTATGCCGAGCAGTGCAATAAAGGAGGACTCGATCAGGAAGACGAGCCGCACCTGACTACCCTGGAACCCCAGGGCCCTCATCATCCCGATCTGCTGTCTTCTCTCGACCACAGACCGGGCGGCGATGACACCCAGAGCGCAGATGCCGACCACGAGTCCGAGGCTCATGAAACCCCGCAAGAGGACGAAGACGATCCTCCGCGTGGCGTCGTTGTCCCGGATCGTCTGCGCTGTAACCTCCGTCTGGAGGCCGCTCCGGGCGAACTCTCTCTCCAGGGTATGGGCCGTGGCGTCCACGCCGTTACCGAGGTCGAAGTAGTATGTCTGGGTCGCCAAGGGGCGCCTGGCCAGAGCATCGAGCGTGTCGTGGGAAGTCACGACGTCGCCCGCGAAGAAGGCCGAGCTTTCGAGCACACCTATCACGCGCAGATCCCTCGTCTCGCCGGAGCCAGGGTCCCTTACGCGAAGGTACAGATCGTCCGGCAGGTTCGCGTCTTCGGCGTAGAAGCCGGTGAGCTTCACGGGGGGCTCCGTGTCGGCGAAACCGGAGTCATCCCTGGAGGGCGCGAGGTCTGAGGAGATAACGGCCGTGTCCTTCCGGCTCTGAAGGGCTCTCCACACCTCGCGGGCCGAGCCATAACCTCTAGCGGTCGTCTCGAGACCATAGCCGACGCTCTCCGAGTAGCCTCCGTCCACGCCCTGCACGTAGAGCGAGGTGGGCTCGTCCTTCGTGCCCTTCTGCTTGATCTCCAGGGGCAGGTTGGTGACCTCGCCCACGGCCTTCACGCCGCCTTCGTGTATGCCTCCGGCGGTTTCGAGGGCGGACTTCATGTCGGGGATGGGGGCTGCGTAGCCGGCGTCGGCCCGGATCTCGAAGCCGCCGGAGAGCCTCTGCGCGTTTCCGAAGGCGGCTCCCATCGCGGCCTGGATAAAGTTCATGGCCGTTAGAGTGAAGACGACCAGCATGAACATCGCGAGCGTCATGCCGGTCCTGAAGAGGCTCTGTGTCGGATACTTCACGGCGGTCTTGAGGACCGGGGAAAGGCCCCTCACCCGTCCGAATAGCTTCACGACCAGCCACAAGAGCGCGTCGGCGTTGAAGACCACCAGCCACACGCCCGCGACGACGATGGAGATCCCGGAGACGAAGAACATCTCCGGCCCACGGGCCATCCCCGCCGGCGTCGTGATAGAGGCCGGGGTCAGCCACAGGACCAGCAGGGCGAGCCCAGAGGCCGTGAAGGCGACACGGTCGGGCACTCCGAGGATGCGCACCAGAAGCGCCGCGCCGATGAGGACGAGCGAGAGGCCGCCCAGGTAGAAGGCGGTCGCATCTGTTGCCAGTCCCCGCCAGAACGCTATCGCGCCTGCGACCGGCACGAGGACGGCCACTATCATGCCAGAGAGGGTACGACCCTTTCTGTCCGGTTCCGGGATATCGCGGATGGCGCGTATCACGTTCAGGCGGCTCACGCGCCAAGATGAGATCAGGACGACGACGAACGTGAGCACCATGCCCAGGCAGAAGGCGAGGACCACGTTCCGGGGGCTTGTGGAGAACGCGATCCGGAAGTCCTCGCCGGCGATGCCCCCGCCGATCAGGCGTACCATGACCCAGCCGACGCCGACGCCTGCCAAGCTGCCTGCCGTGCTCGCCGCGAGGGCGTAGAGAGCGCCTTCCAGGGCGAAAGCGCGGATGAGGTGCGAGCGCTGCATCCCGACGGCGCGCGCTATGCCGAGCTCACGCTTGCGCTCTGCGGCGAGCATCACGAAGATCAGGAAGATCAAGAGCATCCCCGCCGCCACCGAGAACTGCCCGAAGAGGACGAACAGGGTGGAGAAGATCTCTCCCATCCGATCCGCCCCCTCCACGGCGTCTCTCTTTATGGGGTCGGCTTCGAGGTCGTTGTCCGCCAGAAGGGGCCGGAG
>DASTQK010000060.1:0-4607 GCA_035761765.1 Rubrobacteraceae bacterium | reverse complement strand
GAACCGCACTCACTACGCCAGCGCCCGGGGCAGATGACCGGGAGCTACTACGAGGCCGCGGGCGTCTCCATCGAGCGCGGCGAGAAGGCTGTAGACCTGATGCGCTCTGCCGTCGAAGCTACCCACGGCGCGCAGGTCCTCGGGAACACCGGGGGTTTCGCCGGCCTCTACGCCCTCGCCGGCTACGCAGAACCGGTCCTCGCCTCGACCATAGACGGCGTGGGTACCAAGGTGATGGTCTGCAGGGAGACGGGAACTTACGCCTCTCTCGGGGTGGACATAGTGAACCACTGCGCCAACGACGTGCTCGCCACCGGCGCGCGCCCGCTGCTCTTTCTGGACTACGTAGCGAGCGGCAGGCTCGACCCCGAAGCCGTTGCCGGGGTTGTCCGGGGGGCGGCGCTGGCGTGCGGCGAGCTCGGCATCGCCCTGGTCGGCGGGGAGACGGCGGAGATGCCGGGACTCTACGCGGAAGGCGACCTCGACGTGGTCGGCGCGTGCGTCGGGGTGTGCGAGAGGAGCGAACTCGTCACCGGAGAGGACACCCGGGAAGGGGACGCCGTGCTCGGCTTGGCCTCGAGCGGCCTCCACACCAACGGGTACACGCTCGCGCGCAAGGTCGTCAAAGAGGCGGGTCTCTCTTACTCGGACGTACCGGATGGCTTCGACCGGCCCCTCGGGGACGTCTACCTGGAGCCGCACCGGGTCTACTCGCGCGAGGTCGCGGCTCTGCGCGGCGCGGTCGAGGTTCGCGGGATGGCGCACGTGACCGGCGGCGGACTGCCCGGGAACCTGCCGCGCTCTCTGGGCGGCCTCGGGGCGCGGCTGTACGCCTCGTCGTGGGAAGAGCCGGGGGTGTTCTCTCTGATCCGCGCGCTCGGCAACATCTCCGAAGACGAGATGCGCCAGGTCTTCAACCTCGGCATAGGCTTCTGCGTTGTCGTACCCGCCCACGAGGCCGAGAAGGGGATCGAGACGCTCCGCGGCGCAGGGTGTGAATCCTGGCGTATCGGGGAGGTCGTCGAGAGGGGAGGTGTCGAGTTTGTCTGAGCTTCTCCCAGAGGGTTCCCGCTTCGCCGTCCTGGCCTCGGGTTCGGGGACGAACCTGCAGGCGTTGCTCGACGCCTATCCGGAAGAACTGGTGGTGGTTGCCGGTGACAGGAAGGGCGCGTTCGCCTTCGAGCGGGCGCGGCGGGCAGGAGTGCCGGTGGAGCACGTGGACCCCGCAGGCTTCGTAAGCCGCGAGGACTTCGATAGGGAGCTCGCGGACAGGGTGGCGGCCCACGACGTCGCCCTCGTCGTCGGGGCGGGCTACATGCGAGTTCTATCTCCCGCCTTCCTGGAGCGGTTTCCGGCCATACTGAACGTCCACCCCTCGCTGTTGCCCGAGTTCCGGGGCCTGCACGCGGTGAGAAGGGCGCTCGAAGCCGGCGCCAAGGAGACGGGGGTGACGATACACTTCATGGTCGAGGAGGTCGACGCGGGACCAATCGTGGCGCAGGAGCGGGTGCCCGTCCTGCCGGGGGACGACGAGGAGACGCTACTCGAGCGCCTGCACCCGGTCGAGCACAGGCTGCTCGTGCAGGCTGTAGCGGACTACTTCGGAGGGAGAACGTGAGGCGGCGGGCTCTGATATCGGTGTCGAACAAGAAAGGCATCGCGGCCTTCGCGCGCAGGCTCGACAGGATGGGGTTCGAGATCATCTCCACCGGCGGAACGGCGAGGACGCTCGAGGAGAACCGGGTTCCGGTGATCCCCGTCTCCAAGGTCACTGGCGAGCCGGAGATCCTGGGCGGCAGGGTGAAGACGCTCCATCCCCGGATCCACGGCGGCATCCTCGCGAACCTGGAGGACCCCGACCACGTCACCGAGCTCGTCGAGCACGGCATAGGCCCCATAGACCTGGTCTGTATAGACCTCTACCCGTTCGAGGAGACGGTTGCCCGCGAAGCCTCCGAGAGTGAGGCAATCGAGCAGATAGACATAGGGGGGCCGGCTATGCTCCGGGCAGCGGCCAAGAACTTCAAGAGCGTCATCGTGGTTTCCTCTCCCGAGTTCTACAACGAGGTCCTCGGGGAGCTGGAGCTCGGCGAGGTATCTGAACAGACGCGCCGGCGCCTGGCCCTCGCCGCCTTCCGACGTACCGCCCTCTACGACACCGCCATCGCAGAGTGGTTCGAACGGGAGGAGCAGTTCCCCGAGCTCCTCACCATGCGCTACGAGAAGACGCTTCCCCTGCGCTACGGCGAGAACCCGCACCAGAAGGCAGCGTACTACGCCCGCGTGGGACGATACCACCTCCTCACCGGCGCACGGAAGCTGCAGGGCAAGAACCTCTCCTTCAACAACCTGAACGACCTGGACGCCGCCCGCACCCTGCTCGCCGAGCTCGGAGAACCAGCGGCGGCCGTCATCGTCAAGCACGCAAGCCCGTGCGGCGCGGCGGTCGGTGAGACCGTACAGGAGGCCTACGAGAAGGCCCTGGCCTCTGATCCGGTCTCCGCGTTCGGGGGGATCGTGGCGCTGAACCGTCCCGTGGACGGTCAACTCGCCGAGCGGATAACCAACGTCTTCACCGAGGTCCTCGTCGCGCCCCGGTTCAGCCCTGAAGCGAGGGAGGCGTTCGCGGCGAAACCGAGCGCGATCTTGCTCCAGGCCGGTCCTATAGAACTTCCCGAGTTCTCCGCCAAAAACGTCACGGGTGGCCTCCTTTTGCAGGACACCGACGTGGTGGAGGATGGCTCCGACTACAGGTTGGTCACCACAAAGGAGCCCGAGCAGATCGCGGATCTCCTCTTCGCATGGCGGGTCGCCAAGCGGGTGAGGAGCAACGCTATCGTGCTCGCCAGGGGCGGCGCGACGATCGGCATCGGAGGCGGCCAGACGAGCCGGGTCGACGCCTCGGAGCTCGCGGTCAAGAAGGCTGGCGAGCGGGCGCGCGGCGCGGTCGCGGCGAGCGACGCCTTCTTCCCCTTCGCCGACGGTGTGGAGGCGCTCGCCGACGCCGGTATTACGGCCGTCATCCAGCCCGGCGGCTCCAAGCGCGACGATGAGGTTATAAGCGCCGCGAACGAGCGTGGGGTGGCGATGGTCTTCACGGGAAGGCGCCACTTCCTGCACTGAGGAGCCTCTGTCGCGTTCGAGTGTGTCGCAGCGCCCTGAACGTCACCTGTAATTCAACGGTTATCGTCAAGCCTGGCCGCGCGGTGCGCCTGGCACTGGTTGCCCGTCCCGGCTCGGGTGACGGTATCTCGTAGCAAGCTTCTATCCGTCAGAGCCCTGACGGCGAAGGGCACTCCCCGCGACAATCAGCAGAGCACCTAGCACCGTCAGGACTATAAGGGGAGATGTGTGAGTCAGCGCTCGGATAGCCTCGGTCATGCCCACGAGGATACGAGGCGGTACTTCTTCGTCTGCTCTCCAATCGTGCCTGGCCCATAGCTCCGCCATGTAGGAGATGACGCCCAGAATTATCGACTCCAGCCCCAAGGTTTGTAGCACCACTCCTGAAAGCCTCACCTGACCATCCCCGCCTCGCTGCCACCATTATTGTACGCAGTGCGACCGGCATGGGCAGCCTCCTAGCGTTGAACCTCGTTGAGCGCTCGTAGAATCGCTAATGAAGGATTGCCTGACGAAGGCAGCGACTATAAGCTCCGAATGCCGAGAAGCCGGTGCCCGTATCGGAGTGAGTGGGGAAGGGAAAGGAGGATATGGGCACCGGTTTTGTTACTTCACCTTACACTACTCGCACAAAGTTGTATAGATAGTTGCAATCGGATGTTTGCCTAATACAAGCTGTAGCGTCTTGGTTTAAGTTGCATACAGCATGTTGTGTACGGTAACCTGGCGTGCGTACAAAACGTGATTGGAAACAGCCGGGAATAGCTGCGTAGGAGTGGCACGCCAGGTTCTTGATTATCTCACAATTCAGGGCGTGCGGCACTGGCGGTATAAGCAATGCGAGCATGAGATCGTGGAGCCCTGATTGTCGGTATCGTCGTTCTGCGGTAGTTAACGGAGATGCTCGTATACGGGGAATACACGGTTGCCAGGACCGGGTGTAGCTGCAGGCACTGGTCAGCGCGCTCACAATACCCTTGCCATTCCGGAAACACGCACAAGGGGACGGGTCGAAAAGGCCGGTAGGGAACCTAGCTCGACGAAGAGTACAGAAGCTTCATGTCGAAATTCTGGCCTAGATATCAGTGATGCGGTCTCTAGAAAGCGGTGCAGCCAGGAGTAATGAGTCCATCGCTCATCGCCGGAGCATTCCGGGAGCGAGAGACACCGGGGCATGTAGACTGGCACTGAATTTCCCCGTTTGGGCATCGCGGGCTAGGTAGCGTAGGCTCTCGAAGTGGCTGGTGGAGTCATTCGGTTTCGTCGGCCGAGGATGAGTCCGTAGCGTGTCGTACACGCTGGGGAGAGACGTGGAGTGGTGGTGTCCGGGCAGTTACTGGTAAGTTTCGGGCATGAATTCGGGCTCAACGCTGTCGCTAATGCTGACCGGGTCCGAAGCTTCGCGCTTGATAACTCTGACCCGAACAGGGTCGCCGTGTGCATCACGTTCGACATCTATCATGCGCGCATCGTCCAGATAATCA
>DASTQK010000059.1:0-2395 GCA_035761765.1 Rubrobacteraceae bacterium | reverse complement strand
TGTACGAGGTCGTCCACGGGCTCCCCGCGGCCCGCGAACTTGCGCGCAAGAAACTCCGCCAGGGGGAGCTGCTCCTGGATGACCTGCTCGCGGGCGCCCTCCTCGCCTTGCTTGTGGTAGCGCTCCAGGAGCATGCGGGTGCGCGCTTTGTCCGGTCGCTTGTAGCGTCGGCTCACGAAACCAGCTCTACCACTGTGCGCCATCGCGGCGCGCCGGAGTGCTCTTCGACCTCGGCGCGTACGCCGTCGTTCTCGAGCGAGAAGCGAAACCGCGTTGGCTCATCCTCGGAGTGGAAACCCTGCAGGAGCTCTACGGCCTCCTCGAGCCCCCCGATCCCGACCTTCGCCCGCGCCGCCATCCCGGCCAGGACGAGCCCCACGCACGAGCGGAGCTCCCTGTCCGGCGGGACCTTCAGGTAGGCGTACTCCTGAGAGTGGTCGGTGGTCAAGCTGATCCCTCCTCGGTTCTCTGTGTAACCTCTGACGCTTCGTCTTCGGCGAGCCTGGCGGCCACCGCCTCGCGAGCGAGGCGGTCGGCGTGGGCCTCGTGTGCGGCGAGGTCGCGCAGGATCTCCTCGCGGCGCTTCGTGGAGGCCTCGCGGGCCGCCGAGACGGCTGCCTCGAAGCGCTGGCGCACGTTATCCGGGAAGTCGCGCGCCGACCTGGGCAGGCGCCTGCGCACCTCCTCGTTCGTCGCGTAGACCGTGCCCGCGACGCCGAGCACGACCCCCGCCACGATCTTGCCCCAGCCCTCCACCTACGAGCCCTCCTTCTTCTCGCCGCCCAGAAACGCGCTGATGCCGCGCGAGAGTCCCGCACTCGCAGAGGAGACCTTGATGACGCCGCTGCGCACTCCCTTGGTTATCACCGCGGTCGTTTGGTCCAGCTCCCCGGTCATGCCGGCCACGTCGCCTACGGCCTCATCGAGCTGCGAGAGCTGGCTGTTGATGTTGTCCACCGTCACGTGCGTCTTGCCGAGCAGCGGCACCACCTGCTCCGAGACGTCCTTGATCGTCCGCTCGGTGGTCGAAAAGATGCTGGCCAGCCGCAAGAACATCCACGCGAGCACGAAGAAAGCGACCGCGATCCCTCCAAAGAGTATTCCCTTCATCAACTCAACGAAAGCGTCCAAGCTCTACCGCACCTCCCGCCCGAGGGCCCGCATTATAGCTCTGATCTACGCCTCGCGACGACCAACGACGCCGCCCCCCACGACCCTCTGCCGATCGGCGGTGTAGAAGACCGCCGACTGCCCCGGCGCGACGCCGAGCACGGGCTCCTCGAGGTGCGCGATCCACTCGCCGCTCGCCTCGCCTTCCTCGACCTCGCACGCAACGGGCGCGCTGTTGTAGCGTACCTGCACGAAGCCAGCCTCGCCAGGGTCCAGCAACCAGTTGAGCCCCCGCACACGGACCTCGCGCACCGCGAGGTCCTGCTTGCGCCCCACGACGACCTGGTTGGTCCGGGGGCGGACCTCGGTGACGTACAGCGGCGTCGGGGCCGAGACCCCGATCCCGCGCCGCTGGCCGACGGTGAAGTCAACTACGCCCCTGTGCCGCCCGAGCACCGTTCCCTTGCGGTCCACGACCTCACCCGGCTCGGCCTCGACCTTCTTGCGGATGAAACCGCGGTAGTCCCCGTCCGGGATAAAGCAGATGTCCTGGCTCTCCGGCGTGTACGCGACCGCGAGACCCTTCTCCTCGGCTATCCTGCGCACCTCCGTCTTGCGGTAGTCGCCCAGGGGGAAGACGGTCCGGGCGAGCAACGCCTTCGGGATCGGCCACAAGACGTAGGTCTGGTCCTTGCTCTCGTCCACGGGACGGGCGAGGGCCGGGCCCTCTGCGACCTTCGCGTAGTGGCCGGTCGCTACCTTCTCGAAGCCGAGCCGGTCGGCGAGGAAGGCCGCCGCGTGGAACTTGACGTGCGCGTTGCAGGCGACGCACGGGTTGGGGGTCTTGCCTTCCCCGTATGAGCCGACGAAGTCGCGCATGACGCGCCGGTCGAAGAGCTCCTTGAGGTCGAGCGTGAAGTGAGCAAGCCCCATGCGGTGCGCCGTGTCGCGCGCGAAGAGCACCGTGTCGGGCGAGCAGCAAGACCGGCTCCCCCGCTCCCCGTCGTGCAGCCTGAACGTTACCGCCGCGACGTCGTAGCCCGCCTCCTTGAGCAGTAGCGCCGTAACCGCGGAATCCACCCCGCCGCTCATCGCCGCGACGACGCCCGTAGGGGCGCCCCGGCGGGATGTCTCTACGTCTCCGCCGTACCCTTCGACCAGCGCCTCGCCGCCCTCGCGGTTCAGGTGGTCCTCGAAGGTCTTGTGCAGCGCGTCGAGGACGAGGGTGAGCGCGTGCTCCTTGCCGGGCGGTAGCGGACCACCCAGCGCCTCCTGCACGTCCTCC
>DASTQK010000058.1:0-3705 GCA_035761765.1 Rubrobacteraceae bacterium | reverse complement strand
ACGTCGAGGCCTCGGACGGCCGATCCTCAGACCTCATCAACCCGGCGACCGGCGAGGTCTTCGCCCAGGCGCCGGTCTCCAACGGGGCCGACGTGGACAGGGCTTTCGAGGTCGCCGCCAGAGCCTTCGAGACGTGGAGTGAGACGACCCCGTCCGAGAGGCAGCTCGCCCTGCTCAGGATCGCCGACGCCATCGAGGAGCGGGCCGAGGACTTGGTGCGCGCCGAGTCGGAGAACACAGGAAAGCCCATTACGCTCACGATGGAGGAGGAGATCCCGGCGATGGTGGACCAGATCCGCTTCTTCGCCGGTGCCGCCCGAGTACTTGAGGGCAGGTCCGCCGGGGAGTACCTCAATGGGTACACCTCCATGATCAGGCGCGAGCCCGTCGGAGTCTGCGCCCAGGTGACGCCGTGGAACTACCCGATGATGATGGCCGCCTGGAAGTTCGTGCCTGCGATCGCTGCGGGCAACACAGTGGTCCTCAAGCCGAGCGATACCACGCCCATCACGACCGTCATGCTCGCCGAGATTGCCGCGGAGTTCCTGCCCGAGGGCGTCTTCAACGTCGTCTGCGGCGACAGGGACACAGGCCGGATGCTGGTCCAGCACCCGACGCCGCAGATGGTCTCGATCACCGGCTCGGTCCGGGCCGGGATGGAGGTCGCTAGAGCGGCCGCCGACGACCTCAAGCGGGTGCACCTCGAGCTAGGCGGCAAGGCACCGGTTATCATCTTCGACGACGCCGACCTCGAAGCGGCGGCCGAGGAGATCGCGGGCGCCGGCTACTTCAACGCCGGGCAGGACTGCACCGCCGCGACCCGCGTCCTCGCCGCGCCAGGGGCTTACGACGACTTCGTCGCCGCCCTCACAGAGCAGGCGAAGAGCACGAAGACCGGAGACCCCGAAGACGAGGACGTTCTCTACGGACCCCTGAACAACCCCAACCAGCTCGAGCACGTCTCCGGCATGATCGAGAGGCTCCCCGGCCACGCCGAGATCGTCACCGGCGGGGCCCGGGTAGGGGAGAAGGGCTTCTTCTTCTCCCCCACCGTCGTCTCGGGATTGCACCAGGACGACGAGGCTTCGCAGACGGAGATCTTCGGCCCTGTCATTACCGTCCAGCCCTTCGAAGAGGAGGACGAGGCGGTCCGCTGGGCCAACGGTGTGAAGTACGGCCTCGCCTCGAGCGTGTTTACCAGGGATCATGGCCGGGCCATGCGGGTCAGCCGCCGCCTGGACTTCGGGTGTGTCTGGATCAACACGCACATCCCGCTCGTCGCCGAGATGCCGCATGGCGGCTTCAAGCACTCGGGCTATGGCAAGGACCTCTCGATGTACGGCTTCGAGGACTACACCCGGATAAAGCACGTCATGACGAGCCTCGGCTGAGAAGGCTTCGAGGGTCTTCGCGGCGTCGTACTCTCTGCGGTGGGGGCGCCTGTCTATAGCTGACTAGATGCGCCCCCTCAGGGGTTGAACACGGCTGCGATCGGTAGCGCGGAGGCCAAGATCTCCGGTTCTGTCTGCTACTCGAAGGAGCTGACAGGGACCCTACCGAGCCGGCGGACCCCGAGCCAGACCTCTAGCCGATCGGCCACACCAAACTCAGCCCTCGTCGAGGGCGTCCGTCATGTTGAGGAGGCAGGCGGCCCCCACCGCAGGTCTTCCTCGTCGAGCCGGGAGGTCGCCACGCTCACCATGGCGTCGACGCTGGCAGGCTCCAGCTGGCCGGTCGCGGGATCCTTCAACAGAAACCCGTTGCCGACGAGGATGTCCTCGACCACCCGCCTGGCGTCGGGCATGGGGCAATCCCTTCGAGGGGCAGATAGCCGGCGGAGATCACCCTCAGCGACTTTACCTGGTGGTTGCGGTCCCGCTGCGCGTAATCTCGTACGACCCCGAAGAGCTCGGGGAAGCTGCCTCCGTCCGTAGTAGGTTCCGTCAACGTCTACCCTCCCGTTCGTGGCTACAAGACGCGCAATATGTACCCGCCCATTACCGGGCCTACCCGTCCCGGCCATCCATGAGTCGACCGAGCGTTCGCAGGTCCACGCTGTAGACGTCGTACCTCTCGCTGGGCTCCTTCGCGCGCTCGAAGCCCGGCAACGTGCCAAGCGTCCGCTCCAGCCGGGAGCCCCTATCGACCATCACGTAATCCACCTCGTTGCGGCGCAGGATCTCGACCCTCCTCTGGACGGTGGTGCCCCCGAAGAACTCCCGCACGTCGAGCGAGCCCTGCGGCACCTCTATCCGGCCCGGCGCCCGTTGCTCCAGCAGGGGGAGAACCTGCAGGAGCAGACTCCCCCTGCGGCTGACCACGTTTGCCTCGGAGGAGTAGGCGGGGATGCGGACGCTCGGCAGGTCCTTCGCGAGCACGACGGCCGGCGAGGTAATCTCCCTACCGAACCACGGGAAGATGGGGTCGGCAGGGTACAGACCCGCCGACCGGGCGGCCTCGCCGTGGGCTCCGACGAGCTCGATACCGGCCGTCGCCCTGGGCACGGCCGCTACCGTGAGCGCGACGACGAGCAAGAGCGGTAGGGCCCGGGCGAGGGGACGCGTCGGCGAAAACCTGCCGAGCCACGCCCCCGTGCGACTCGATGCCTCCCACGCGATCCAACCCAGGGTAAGCACGGCGGCCAGGGGGATCGGCCACGCCAGGCGCCAAAGCTGGCCCGGAAGGACCACATTGTCCCCCAGGAACGTGGCGACCGGCGGGACGTATGCCACAATAGCCGCCAGGCACATCGTCCCCAACAGCAACTGCGCCGCCAGGCTCTGCCTCAGGCGCCAGATTAAGAACGGGAACCCCAGGAAGAAGGCGGCCGAGATCACCGGGTTCAGGAGCAGCGACGGGTGCATCATGTACGAGCCGTCGGCGAACTCGAAGATGCGCATCCTCCCCGGCTGCACGAAGACCATGTTACGCAGCACTTCGGGGTCGCCGGAGTTGATGTCGGAGTCCGCCAGCACCGCGCTGAGCGGCTCGCCCGTGAGCGCCGGGATGAGAAGGGCGGGCACGGCGACTACAGCGAGCCCGGCAAGGCCCATGGCCAGAACCCTGAAGAAGGCCGCGCGGCTGCGCGGGTTCATCCCGAGGTGCAGGACGCCGAAGCCGGCCATGGAGATCCCAATTATCGCAAACCCTATCGGGTGGACCGCCACTACCGCGCAGCACACCAGCGCGAAACACCAGAAGTACGCCTTCTTCCCGCTCTCCAGGAAGGCCGCCCCGAAGGCGAGGACCATCGGCAAGAAGACGTAGCGGGCAGCCAGCTTGTCCTCCGCCAGCCGGGAGACGAACTCGCTGCCGAAGCTCAGGCGCGAGGCGTCGAGGTCGATCAGGAGGAACAGAGCGTACAGGCACCCGCACACGAGCGCCGCCTTCTCGCTCCTGAAGATCGTGCGCGCCAGCGCGTAGACCGCCAGAAGCGCTACCACCGCGAGCGCCGGGTTCATGTACTCGAAGAGCAGGTCCACAGGCTCCACCCCTGAGACCCTGGAGAAGGCCGACTGCTCGAGCAGCCAGCCGTTGATCCTGGCGCGCGAGAGAACGACCGCATCCCCGAAGTAGGGCTCCGCGAAGGCGAGTCTCTCGCCTTCCAGGAACTCCCTGATCCAGGAGAGGTAGATCCAGATGTCCCCAAAGGAGCTGGGGGCGTTGATGCGACAGGCGTAGACCAGCGCCGCTGCCAGGCCCGCG
>DASTQK010000057.1:0-6616 GCA_035761765.1 Rubrobacteraceae bacterium | reverse complement strand
TAAAGGACGGCATTGACTGGGCAAACTTCGCCGGCGTGACGCTGGCCGCCCTCTTCTTCGTGCTCCTCGGAGTGCTCGCCTTCTCTCGACGCGATATCTACACGTAGCGGTCAGCCCGCTGACCAGCCGAGATGCTAGAGTTCGGGTCTGTATGGAGCGCGAGGGGATAAGCCGACTTCTGCTGCGCGTCAACGGGCTGGCCGTGCTGCGCGGGGTTCTTGCATCTTCCGTGGCGCGGGACTTCCTGGAGGTGCTGGATCTCCTCGCGCCACAAGAACCCGATCCGGCTGCAATTGCAGGAAAGCTCGGGCGGTTGTGGGAGGGGCTGGCGCTCGATCGGGACAGACTTCTTTCCGACGCGTGGAGGTCCCACCTGGTGAGCCGTCTGCTGGACGGCGAGAACGCCTTCAGTCTCGGTGCGGAGCGCGGGGAGATCAGCCCTCCGCTCGCGGAGCAGACGAGCCGGGACCTGCGCACGCTCCAGTGGCTCTTCGACCTGGAGACCGGATCCTTGCTGCGCGTGGTCGAGGATGCTGTGCCGGGGTTGAAGGGCGTCTGGGTCTCATGGAGCGATCCGGGGGACGAAGGTTTGGCATCCCCGCGCCACGCTGTGGCCGGCAAGCTCGCGGCGGCGGAGGACTGGGGGGGATGCGTGGGGCTGCTCGCGGAACACTTCGCGAGGCACGGCGCGGGCCCCTTCGGACGCCACCGGGCGTTCCGCTGGACGGAGAACCACCTCCAGGCGGTGTCCGACCCCGACCCGGTACGCCTCGCGGACCTTGTCGCGTACGAGCGCGAGCGGGAGCCGCTCATCAGGAACACCGAACACTTCCTCGCGGGGTTACCGGCCCACCACGCGCTCCTCTACGGCCAGCCGGGTACAGGCAAGTCCTCCACCGTAAAGGCCGTTATGAACGAGTACGCCGATGCGGGGTTACGGCTCGTGGAGGTTGCCAAAGAGGATCTCGGGTCGTTGCCACGGGTGCTCGAAGCCCTGCGGGGCCGCGCTCCCCGGTTCGTCATCTACGTGGACGACCTCTCCTTCGAGGAGCACGAGGTCGAGTACAAAGCCCTCAAAGCGCTGCTGGAGGGCAGCGTCGAAGAGCCGCCCGAGAACGTCCGGGTCTACGCCACCTCCAACCGCCGCAACCTCATCCGGGAGCGTTTCTCCGACCGGGACGAAGGCGATGACGTACACGCCCGCGACACCATGCAGGAGAAGCTCTCCCTCTCGGCGCGCTTCGGGTTGCGCCTCACCTTCCCTTCCCCGGATCAGCGACGGTACCTCGAGATAGTCTCGGGTCTCGCCCGCGGGCGTGGGATCGAGATGCCCGAAGAGGAGCTGGAGGAGAGGGCTATCCTCTGGGACCGCTGGCACGCCGGCAGGAGTGGGCGCACCGCCCGCCAGTTCGTGGATGAGCTCGAGGCCGAGCTGGCCGACGGTCGCGGCGCTCTCTAGAGGCTTCAGGTTATGGGTTTTGCCTGATGGCGCTCAGGTCCACGTTGTGACGCGTGAGGGCGCTGCGCGTCACCCGCGAGAGGTCGAGCAGGTCGTCTATGAGGCTGGCCATGCGCCTGCTGGCGAGACGGCAAGGACCGTCAGCACCAGCGCCACCAGCAGGATGGCGTAGGCGGTAGCCGTGCGGCCGAACCCCTCGCGCGTGGAGCCCTTCAACCGCTCCGGCGCCACGAGCCCCGGACTGCACGGCCCTCACACCACGCTGGGAGGTGTCTCGTTCAGGATCAGCCAGTAGAGCTTGAGCTGCTCCACGGCCCGGACGAACTGCTCGAAGTTGACCGGCTTGCGGACGTAGCTGTTGGCGCCGAGGCCGTAGCCGTCCAGCATGTCCTGCTGCTCTCTGGAGGAGGTCAGGATGACCACGGGCAACAGCCGCGTCCTCTCGTCGGACCTCAAACGCCTCAATACTTCGAGGCCGTCGATCTTGGGCAGCTTGAGGTCGAGTAGGATCAACTGCGGCATGACGGTTGTGTCCCTGCCAGCGTAGGAGCCTTCGCCGAAGAGGTAGTCGAGGGCCTCGACGCCGTCGCGGGCCACGACCACCTCACCCGTGACATTGTTCTCCCTGAGCGCCCGCAACGTGAGGAGCTCGTCGTCGGGGTTGTCCTCGACCAGGAGTATGACCTTGTCCGTCATCCAGCCACGCTCTTTAGGGGACCCGCCTGGCGCCGCCGTCCACCCTGTCGGCGATGAACGGATAGCGGTAATCCTCACCCTCGTTGACGCGGTAGGCCGCGTAACACCCGTGCGCCAGGGGCACCACGGCGAGCAAGAAAGCCAGCGGCACGAGCACAATGGCCGCTATGCCGACGGTCACAACGGACAGGACTACCGTGACCAGCACATAGACGAGGAAGATGACGATCCAGGCCACCTGATACCAGAACGCCTGGGCAGCGTGGAAGCGCACCCGCGCCGAGCGGTCCCTGTAGAGTAGCCAGACCAGGAGCGCGCCGAACGGCATGAGACCGATGAGCCCAGCCAGCACGCTCAGGTGCGCCACCACAGACCACGTCTTCTCGTCCCGCGCGTCCAGAGGTTCGGGCGTACTTCCGGGCGGTCCGCCAGGGTTACGTTCCTCTTGCATTGCTCTCCTTTCATCCCGGCTCACAGGTCGCACCCGCTTCCGCCGGATACCTTTATCTTAGCCCCGCCCGGGGAAAGCGGGTATCACTCAAATGAGTGATTTTTCGATGTGGCTATCAGCGTTACAGCAAGGTACCAGTAAATACTCTCCGCTCGGCGCAAACGTTACCCGGTCTGAGACGCGTTCCAGAAGGCCAACGGCTCAAGCGAAACGGGCCGGCTTCCAGGAGGGGGGAGATGGGGCGCCGGCCCGCTGATGTGGATCGAGCCGGCCCATCAGGAGGGGGGAAGGTTTGTGGTGCCGACTCGTTCTTGTTGCAGCGATTATGCACCCCCGCCTCCCGCCGTACATCACTCAAATGAGTGATTTTTCGAAAGTTTTGTCCAGCTTCGGGTCAATAGGTCTCACTCAAGACTTCATATTGCCTTTGAGCCGGAGGGTCAATAGAATAATATGCACGGCTGGATGGAGAGGATGCGACTCATGGTACCGACGCGGGGCTGGAGCGTGCGCGGCGATGCCTGGTACCCGGGTGAGGTAGGCACCTGATGGGTGTGCCGCTCAGAGTGTTGATCGTCGAGGACTCCGAGGACGACGCGCTGCTCCTGCTCAGGGAGCTGCGGCGCGGCGGCTACGAGCCGGAACACGTGCGGGTCGACACCGCGGAGGCCATGGAGGCCGCCCTCGAGGAGCGGGAGTGGGATCTCGTCGTCGCTGATCACTCCATGCCGGCCTTCAGCTCGCAGGCAGCGCTGGAGCTTCTCCGCGGCAAGGGTTTTGAGGACCTGCCGTTTATTATAGTGAGCGGCCAGATCGGCGAGCAGGTCGCTGTCGAGGCGATGAAGGCCGGGGCCCAGGACTACCTTATGAAGGACAATCTCGCCAGGCTCAACACCGCCATAGAGCGGGAGCTCAGGGAGGCGGAGACCAGAAGGGAGCGCCGGCGGGCCGAGGAGAAGTACAGAGGCATCTTCGAGAACGCGGTGGAGGGGATCTTCCAGACCACCGTCGAGGGGCGCTTCGTCACTGCGAACCCCGCGCTGGCGCGTATGTTCGGCTACGACTCGCCGGAGGACCTGCTCGAGAACGTCACCAACGTCGCGGAGCAGCTCTACGTGGATCCCGAGCGCCGCGAGGAGTTCGACCACTTGATCAGGCGCGACGGCTTCGTCTCTGGGTTCGAGGTCCAGATGCGGCGCAAGGATGGGGGCGCGATGTGGGCCTCGGCGAGCGCGCGGGCAATCCGCGATGCAGGGGGTGAGCTTGTCGGCTACGAGGGCACTGTCGAGGACATAACGGAGCGCAAGCAGGCAGAGGGGGCGCTGCGCGAGATCCGGGAGGCCGAGCGCCGCCGCATAGCACGCGAGCTGCACGACGGGGTCTTGCAGGACCTCACCTACGCCTTGCAGTCGCTGCGCATGACCCGCAGGATGCCGGCCGAGGCGAGAGGCGATGAGGAGACGGAGCGGCAGATCGAGGCCCTCAAGAGGGCGGTGGGTGACTTGCGCGATGCGATCTACGAGCTGCGCCTCGAGAGTACGCAGGAGCAGCCGCTCGCCCGCACGCTGAGCGCTATCGTGGAGCTAAACCGCCAGATGGACCCCGAACGGGTGATCGAGCTGATCATCGACGAGGGATTTCCGCCCTCGATCTCCGGGCCGGCGAGCCTTGAGGTCGCGCGCGTCGTCCAGGAGGCCCTGGCCAACATCAGGCGCCACTCGGGGGCGAGCCGCGCAACGGTCAGCCTCGGGACGGTAGGGCGCGAGGTGTGGGTGGTGGTCGAGGACGACGGCCGGGGCCTGGAGCCGGGGCAGCGCGCCGGTCTGGGGCTTACGGGGATGCGCGAGCGGGCGTCGGCGCTCGGGGGAGAGCTGAAGGTCGAGGGCGAGAGGGGCGCAGGGACACGGGTGCTTCTCAGCGTGCCGCTGCCCGCCCTGGTTGGCGATAGCTCCGAGTACTCTAACGCGCCGGGATAGGCTCGTAACCACATCTCCGCCGAACCTGTTATATTCGTACGATCATGGGAGTGGAGAAGCAGGCCAGCGGAGGGGATGAGATGCAGCGTCTGTTGCTCGTCGAGGATCATGCCTCGTTCAGGCAGACGCTCGCGCTGGTCTTCGATCAGGAGCCGGATTTCGAGGTGGTGGCGCAGGCCGGCACCGTCGCGGAGGCGCGCCGGGTTATGCAGAACCGCGAGGCCGACCTGGCAGTCGTGGACCTCTCGCTCCCCGACGGCGAGGGGGTCGAGCTGATCGAGGAGCTGCGCGAGACCAACCCGCTCTTTGCGGCCCTGGTCCTCACCGCGAGCCTGGACCGGGCCGAACACGCCAGGGCCGTCGAGGCCGGGGCGGCCGGCGTCTTGCACAAGTCGGCCGAGGTGGATGAGATCCTGGACGCGGCCAGGGGCCTCGCCGCGGGCGAGACCCTTCTCTCTCCCGAGGAGCTGGTCGAGCTCCTGCGCATAGCTGGCCAGAGCCGCGAGGAGGAGCGTGAGGCCCGCGCGAGCATCGAGCAACTCACGCGCCGCGAGCGGGAGGTCCTGATGGCCCTCTCCGAGGGCCTCTCGAACAAGCAGATCGCCGAGCGGCTGCATATGAGCGTGGATACCGAGCGCACCCACATGATGAACATTCTGAACAAGCTCGGGGTACACTCGCGGCTGCAGGCGCTCCTCTTCGCCGCCCGCTACGGCCTCGTCGAGCTACGCTAGAACAACTCCCCTTCGCAGACGTACTCGGCGGGGCCGCTCATGTAGACGGGCTCTCCCTGCCCGGCCCACTCTATCTCGACGCCGCCGCCGTCCATGACTACGAGCACCGAGCCTTCGGCGAGACCCCGTCGCATCGTCGCTACCGCCGCCGCACACGACCCCGACCCCGAGGCGAGGGTCTCCCCGGCGCCGCGCTCCCAGATCCTCATCCGAACGTTGTGCCTATCCCTAACGTGGACGAACTCTACGTTCGTCTTCTCGGGGAAGAGGGGATCGTTCTCGATAGGCGGACCGACCTTTTCAAGATCCAGTTTCTCGACCTCCCCATCGTTCTTGAGGAACGCGACGGCGTGAGGGTTGCCCATAGAGACCCGCAGGAAACGGAAGCCGTGCAGCTTGACCTCGGAGGAGAATGCCGGTGGCCCCATGTCTACCCTGCAGGAGCCGCTGCCGAGCAGCAAGACCTGCTTCACGCCGGCCCCCGTCTCCACGGTGAGGGCGTTGCCGCCGACAAGCCCCTGGTCCTTCGCATAGCGAGCCAGGCAGCGGATTCCGTTGCCGCACATCTCCGAGGAGGAGCCATCGGAGTTCAGATAGACCATCTTCAAGTCTGCGACCTCTGAGGGCGCCGGGATGAGTATCCCATCCGCCCCGACGCCGAAGTGCCGGTCGCATGCCTTACGGGCAAGGGCCGGGAGATCATCGTGAACCGCCGTCTGCGCCGGATCGAGGATTATGAAGTCGTTGCCGACACCGTGCATCTTGGTGAAGCGCATAGTTCGCTAATGCTCTTCCCGGCTTTTCAGGTGAACTCCAGGGTGCCGTCTCCGTGTGCTAGGGCTTTCAGACCGAGTTTAGCGTACATGTATTGGTAACGCCCGGCTCGTTCGCGTTCAGCTTCGTAGCGAAACTCTTCAATCTCCTCCGGCGTGCGTTTGCGTCCCCGGCACCACGGTATGCGGCTTGAGGTACTCTGATTCGCGAAATTTTGTAAGAGAATGGTCAAGCTTGACCAGCGCCCTGATCAATTCATGCCATGACAGGCCTGCTGCCCGAGGGTATTCTGCCAGAGTGGAGAGGTCCGACTGGATGCAGGCCTCGGGTGAGAAGTACATGTTGATGGCAGCTGTCCCAGATTACGAGAAAGAGTATGCTCTCTGAATACGGGCAGACCGCAAGCGAGCTACGCACGCTTGGTTCCTTGATCGACGTGCTCAGCGAGTACGGTGAGCGGCAAGCAGTGCTAGCGCTGCAGGAGGAGGGCGCTGAGTCCTGGTCTTACAGCGAATTGGCCGGATAC
>DASTQK010000056.1:0-2100 GCA_035761765.1 Rubrobacteraceae bacterium | reverse complement strand
GCCGCTGCCGAGAAGGTGCCGGACCTGATCTCCGACGAGCTCGGAGAGGAGGGCGGTGAGGTCGCCTTTATCCCGTTCCAGCAGGGTACCCTTACCAACGAGCAGCGCGAGGAGGGCTTCAAGAAGGGCCTGGAGCAGCACCCCGAGCTGGAGCTGGTCGCGGAACAATCGAGTCAGAGCGACTACAACAAGGCGCTCCAGGTTACCGAGGACATCCTGACTGCCAACCCCAATCTCGACGCGATCTTCGCCGCCAACGAGCCCGGTGTGCTGGGTGCCGCCGAGGCCGTACGCCAGGCGGGCAAGGCGGGCGACGTAGTCATCATTGGCTGGGACGCCTCTTCCGAGGAGGTCCAGGGCGTGAGGGACGGTGTGATCAGCGCCCTAGTCGTCCAGAACCCCTTCAAGATGGGCTACGACGGCACCAACGCCGCGGTCAAGATCATCCGCGAAGGCGCCAAGGTGGAGAGCGAGGACACGGGCTCCGTCATCGTCACCAAAGATAACCTGCAAGACCCGAAGGTACAGTCCGTCCTCAACCCGAGCTGCGAGAACCCACCCGTCTAGGCCGGGCGCTGCAGAACGAAGGAGCGGGGGCGCATCACGTGTCCCCGCTTCCGCTGTCCGGCACGTGAACCGCTACTCTGGCGGCCTGCCTACTCGTGGTTCACGGGGACGCCCCTCAGAGCAGGGAGCCGCCGGCGTCGAAGCTTATGGGACGCGGGTCTTCGACGACGTGCAGCCGCTCGTCGCCTTCGACCTCCGCCAGTAGCGTCTCGGAGACCCACATCTGCCTGAGCTTCAGGGTGTTCTTTATGCGCACGAGCCTGGCCTCGGATGGAGATACTCCAGCGGTCATGGCGAGGGCTGCGGCTATGGCCGTGCGGTCCGAAGGCATGGTCATGGGGATCTTGACGGGAAATGGGGTGGTGGAGGTGAGGGCGTTCAGGTAGGTGGCGGGCCGGTCCATCTTGGAGACGAGCCGCTCGGTGACCACGTCGGCGGCCCCGAGGCCGTTGGCGTTGCCCCCGGTCTCCGGCGTCAGGTCCAGAAAGACCATGCGCTCGACGTTCGGGCCGCCGGTGGCGTAGGGGGTGGGGTAGCGGCCGGTAACGTTCGGGTCGGCGCCGTCGCCGCTAATGTTCTTCCCGATCTGGTCTATTATCAGGAGGTCTATATCGTCGAAGGGCAGCCGCAAGAGCTTGCGCTTCGCCTCTTCCAGAAGAGGCGCTTCGCTCTCTTCCAACTTATCTGCGGGGATCGCCGCCACCCTGTAGGGCTCCTCGTCGGCGTTCTCGAGTACGGCGAGGCCGAAGGCGACCTTGCCTGTCTCTACGGCGACGCGGGCCGCCTGGGGGATTGTCTCGTGGATCTTCCCCCAGCCCGCGGCGTGGATCGAGTGCGCACCCTTCTGCTTGCCGAGGCCGATGGCAAGCATCTTCGTAGGCCCGCTCTCTACGGTCCCGCGGAAGGCTGTGTGAGGCTTGATCCTGTTTACCACCACGACCGCGTCGGCCTCGAAGGCGTTCTTGTCCATAAAGACCTCGACGCCCGAGAGCGTCTCCCCGACCTTCACCGCCTCCATCGTCGCCCTTACCGGGCAGCCGACCCGCTCCTCACTCACCCCCAGGTGTGCCAGGACATCCGCCTGACCCTCGGCGGTCGAGGCCCCGTGGCTCCCCATCGCAGGGATTACGAAAGGCTCGGCCCCGGCCTCTTCCAGAAGGGCGACCAGCGCCGCAACGACGTCCGAGATTCTGCCCACCCCCCGGCTCCCGACGCCAACGGCGACCGAGCCGGTCGGGATCTCCACGGATCGCAGCGCCTCCCCGACGGCCGCCCGGATGTCCCGTAGTGCCCGCGGGCTGTCCGCCTGCTGCTCGACGAGCGCGACCGGGGGCGGCTCGATGGCGTCGAGCAGCTCCTCGATCTCCTCGTAGACCGGCCTCTCCGTCTGCATGCCTTTCACCCCCGGGTAGAGATCCCTTACATTCATTCTAACAACGCACGCGCGTCTCACGGAGTCTTCCCTCCGTTCCGGTTGCTATACTGGCCTTTGGCGGTGGGATGGGAGCGAGGGAAAGGTTGGTTGGTGAGGGT
>DASTQK010000055.1:0-2285 GCA_035761765.1 Rubrobacteraceae bacterium | reverse complement strand
AGGGCCGCAAGGCGGCCTTCGGGGCGATGGGGCGCATCTCCAACGATTACTACGTCCAGGACTCCGTCGTCCCGCGCACGGAGCTCGGGAAGGTACTGAAGAAGATCTCCGACCTCAGCAGCGAATACGGCCTGCGGGTCGCGAACGTCTTCCATGCCGGCGACGGCAACCTGCACCCGCTGGTTCTCTACGACAACAACGTCCCGGGCGAGGCCGAGAAGGCCGAGAAGCTAGCGGGTGACATAGTCTTCGCGTGCCTGGAGCATGGGGGCTCGCTTACAGGCGAGCACGGTATCGGCGAGGACAAGAAGAAGTATATGCCCAAGATGTTCACTACCGATGATTTGAACGTGATGCAGCTCCTCCGGTGCGCCTTCGACCCGCACCAGATCTGCAACCCCGGCAAGATCTTCCCCACCCCGCGCCTGTGCGGCGAACGCCCGGGGCCGTTCCGGATGCACCCTCTCCAGAAGGCCGGCCTCGCGGAGAATTTCTAGGGAGGGTCGAAGACGATGGACACGCGCACGAAGAACGTCTCCCTGGAAGACCTGCAGAGGATAGTCGGTGAGGAGCACGCCCGCGAGGCGACGCCCGAGGACACCGTTGACGGCGTGGTGCCTTCCTTCGTCGCAGAGCCCGGCTCGGTCGAGGAGACGAGCGAGTTGCTGAGGTTCGCCGCGGAAGAGGGCCTCGCCGTCTCCCCGCGCGGCGGCGGGACAAAGCTGTCTCTGGGAAACCCGCCGCGCGAGCTGGACCTCGTCCTGAGCACTGTGCGCATGGACGAGGTTCTAGAGCACGTGCCGGGGGACCAGATAATCAGGGTCCAGGCTGGGATAGAGTTGCAGGATCTGCAGGAGCGACTCGCCGGCTCCGACCAGATGCTCGGCATCGACCCGCCGGAGACGGAATCGGGTGCGACTGTCGGGGGCGTCGTTGCGGCGAACTCCTCGGGGCCGCGCCGGCACCGCTACGGTACGATCCGGGACCTAATCATCGGGATCACCGTCGTCCTCTCGGACGGGACGGTTGCGAAGGCCGGCGGCAAGGTGGTCAAGAACGTAGCCGGCTACGATCTCTCCAAGCTCTTCACCGGCTCTCTGGGTACGCTCGGCGTGATCGCCGAGTGCAACTTCCGGCTGCACCCGAGGCCGGAGACGGCCCGCACCGTCGCGGTCGAGCTCGCGAGCACGCAGGCCGCTGGCGAGGCGGCGCAGGCCGTGTTGCACGCCCAGCTCGTCCCGAGCGCGGTCGAGCTGCACTGGGGCGAAGACGAGAGGCTCCTGACGGTTCTGATCGAAGGCATACCGTCAGGCGTCGAGGCGCAGTCGGATACCGCCTACTACCTGCTCAGGGGCTTCGGGGAGGTCCGGACGCTCACCCGAGAGGAGGCGCCTTCTTCAGGACCATCGGGTGCCGGAGACGAAGTATCCCTCAAGATCGGCGCTCCCCCGGCGGAGCTGACGGGCGTCCTGGACTCGGTGCTCGGGGCCTGTTCCCGCACAGACGTCACGCCGCTCATCAGCTCTCACGCCGGGATCGGTGTTACGTACGTGTCGCTCTCCGGCGGGGACGATGAGGCGTGCGTCCGGGTAGTGGGGGAGCTCAGGGAGATCTGGACGCGCAGGGGCGGGAGCGTCGTGGTGCGCTCGGCACCGCCGTCCTTCAAGGAGAGGGTCGAGGTGTGGGGCCCGTTGGGGAGCCGGCTCGAGCTCACCCGCCGCGTCAAAGAGAAGTTCGATCCCCGGGGCGTCATGAACCCGGGCAGGTTTGCGGGAGGTATCTAGTGGACAGGCGCAACGAGCCCCCGGACCCGCGGGAGACCGGCAACCCCTACGACGCGACCGACGCTACGGAGCGCCGCGACGACGAGGGGAAGTTCCGCGAGGAGGCAGCGGCTGAAACTATAGGTGCGGGTAGCCCGGAGGACGTGCCCCACGAGACATTCGGAACGCGCAGCTCGGTGCAGCAGACCGTAGGGATAGGCCGCTCGACCGAGACCGGCAGCTACGTCTTTCCGGCCTTCGACGACCACCACCCGCCAGACAAGGACCTCATAGACGACTGCGTCCACTGCGGCTTCTGTCTGCCGACGTGCCCGACCTACGTCCTCTTCGGGGAAGAGATGGACTCTCCGCGCGGACGCATCTACCTTATGAACAAAGGTCTCACCGAGGAGCCGATGAACGACGAGATGGTCCGCCACTGGGATCTCTGCCTCGGGTGTATGGCCTGCGTGACCGCCTGCCCCTCCGGCGTGCAGTACGACAAGCTCATCGAGGCCACGC
>DASTQK010000054.1:0-4930 GCA_035761765.1 Rubrobacteraceae bacterium | reverse complement strand
GGGTCGAGCTCCAGCTCGTAGGCGCGGGCGTTGGAGGCGTTCAGGATCCGGAAGCGATACATCGTGTTCGAGACCTCGAGGACAGGCGAGGGCGCGCCGTTGACTAGAATAGTGTCGCCGAACACGCCGGAATAGGTTCCGTTGGTGGCGCTAGCGTGCACACCGGGCTCCGCGAGCGTAGGGTCTATCGAGGGGTAGTAGAAGGAGCCGTCCTCGTTGAAGGTGCGGTCGGTGATCACGAGCGGCACCTCTTTTTCGTCACCCGGCAGAGGCAGCGAATCCTCGACCTCGTCGCGCACGATGTACATGCCCGCCAGGCCCCTGTAGACCTGCGGGCCGGTGAAGTCCATGCGATGGTCGTGGTACCAGAGGGTCGCGGCTCTCTGGTCGTTCGGGTAGTGGTAGTCCTTGAAGAAGCGGGAGTGTTCTCCCGCGGAGCCGTGCCCGGCGTGCGCCGAAGTCCCTTGCCCTCTCGGCAGGATCAGGTCCGTGGGATAGCCGTCGCTTTCGGGGGGTGTCTTCCCGCCATGCAGGTGCACGGAGACCGGCACCGGCAACTCGTTCCACTGCCGAATCACAACCTGCCTTCCGCTCCTGGCTTCGATGGTGGGTCCGGGGAAGATGCCATCGTAGCCCCAGACCTCCGTCTTCAGGCCGGGTAGGATCTCCTGCCTCCCCACTCTCTGGACCGTCTCGTAGTAGTCGGCACCGCCTCTCGTGCGCGCCGGCTTCAGGACCGGAGGGATGGGCAACGGCACCCTGAAGGGCTGCACACTCGGGCTACTTACCGAGGCCGAAGCGCCAAGGCGCGTCAGAGGGATCGAGAGCGTCCCGAGCGGCAGTGCCAGTCCGGCTGCGCCCATGAGCCCCGCCTTCAGGAACTTCTTGCGCGATATCTTCAAAGTGTTTTTCCTTCAGTCAACCGGCGTCGAGGGTCAGGCCGCTGGCGCCGCCGGTGATGGTGATGTCGTAACGGTCCGAGTCGCGCTCGTAGTCCGGGCTACGCAGGGTCAACTCGCCCCCGACAGCGCCGAAGCGCTGGTCGTCGAACGCCAGGTTCGTAGAACCGCCGTCCACCCGGACCTGCGCCGCTACGCCTCCGGGCCGGTGGATGGCGACGTTGCTCGCGCCGCCCAAAACGCGGACCGGGACGGTGCCCGCAGGCGGGGGGAGCGTCAGCTCCAAACGGCTTGCGCCGCCGCTCACCTCGAACGAGCGAAGCTCGAGCCTGCGCAGGTCGGCCGTGAGCCTCGAGGCGCCATCGCGGATCTCGACGTCCCAGGGGATGCTCGCGTTGAGCGCGACCTCCGCCGGGCGCTCGCGCAGGTATCCGATCCGGTCGAGGTGCGGGAAGCGAGGGTACCGGATGGTGACGGTGCCGTCCTCGGCTGCTACGCGCGGCGCTCGCCCTTCGAAACGGGCGCGGTAGAGATCAGTTATCGAGGGTTCTGCGCGGACGGTAACGCAGGAGGCGCCGGACGCGAAGACGAGGCGTCCATTCCTCAACAATCCGAGCGGGCTGGCGAATTCACCGTCCTGGCGCCGCTCTGCCGCCCGTCCGGTCGCGCTTCCACCGATCGCAGGGCGATCATGGTCTTTTCTTCTCATGCCGTCGTCTCCTCGCCATCGGAGTTCTGCTCCCGGGCTCCCTCTTGCCGGGGCTCTTCCAACGTATCCCGAGGAGCGGGGTGTGGCATCGTCCGAAAGGTGGATCAGGGGGGAGGAGATCTCCTCTCCCCTGATCATCTGGTGAGTCTGCGTCACGAAAAGTCCTCGCTGGTAGAGGATTCCTCGGCTGCCGCGCCCTTCGCTATGCGCGGTCGCGCAGCGCCGAATGACTCCCGAGCCTCCCCCTCAGGCACACGGCGCGCGGTTACAGGTCAGTCGCTTGGCCCAGGTGGTGTGGCATCGTCACAGATGCCGGACAGCAGGAACCGTCCGGGCGGAGCGCCCGGGCAGCCGGTTATACGTCGAGGCAGGTTAGAGGCCGGGTCTCAGCAGGGAGGGCGGGCTGGATGCGGCTATTCACGATAATCGATCTCTCAAGTGGTGAGCGCATCTCGCCGGGCACAGGAGCCACACTCCTCAGGCGGCCACCTTCTCGTCCCAGTCGACGTGGTAGGTGTAGAGCCAGGCGTGCGAGCCTGTGTTCGCGAAATGCTTGAGGGCGAACGGCATGATCTGGTCTCTGATCCACCTGGCGACCGGGTTGCTAACGGCCTTGGACTGGCCGATCCGGCGCGAGTACGCGACTACCTTCTCCACGCGCTCGCGGCGCGAGCGCTCATAGGCGGCGAAGGCTCGCTCGGTGTCGCGGAGGTCACGCAGGGACCTGGCGAGGACGATCGCGTCCTCGACGGCCAGCGACGCGCCCTGCCCGGAGTTTGGAGAGGTGGCGTGCACAGCGTCCCCGATCAGGACCGCATGCCCCCTGTGCCAGGTAGGAGCGGTCGGGATGTCGTGGACCGGGTAGGCGCCAATCTCACCGCGGGTGGACTCGATGATATCACCAATCAGGCCGAGGTCGCCCGAGAACAGATCCAGCAGCCGTCGCTTCCACTCCGCCGAGGACACGCGGGAGAGCTCCTTCCGGGACGGCTCGTCAGAGCGCGCAACGTTGGCGAACCACCAGATCTCCCCCGTCTCCCTGACCAGGTAGCCGAAAAAGGCCTTCTTGCCGAAGACGAAGTGCTGCGTCCGGGGCGTCGGAGGGATCCGGGGGCCACGCGCGGCGTATCCACCGAGGCTGATCAGACCCGTATAGCTGGGACGCGGTGCCCCGGGATCCATCAGCTGCCGCACGCGCGAGTGGATGCCATCCGCGCCGACGAGCAGATCGCCTTCCGCCTCCGTGCCGTCCTCGAAGAGGGCGATCACGCCGCCGTTACCGGTGATCTCGTAGGAGAGAAGCCGCTTGCCGTACTCGACCCTTATGTCGCGGCTTTCGGCTTCTTCTCGGAGCACCCGCTGGAGCTGGCCGCGCTTCACGATGACGCTGACGGTACCGTCCGGCAGCCGGAGGCCGTTGGCGACCTCGCCGAGGCGCTTGCCGGTGCCACTCCATATCACCATACGAGGTGCGGGGAAGCCGTCAGCTCGCGCCGGCACATCGATGTCGAGGGAGTGCAGCACGTCCAGGCCGTTGGAAGCGATGTTGAGAAAGAGCCCCGCGTAATCCGCAGGTGCGTCGTACGCTTCGTAAACGACGGCCTCGATACCGGCGCGCTGCAGAGCCATGGCGGCGACGGGGCCGCCGATGCCGCTCCCGACGATCAGGGCTCTCTTTTTGTTCGCAAGCGCCCCTTTCATCGTGATCTCCTTTCCTATCAAATGGTCACCCGTTTGCAGTCCTCTGGTTGGGACGAAAAACCTTCCACAGCAGGTCCGTAATCGCCCAGAGCACGAACGCAACCGGGTTGGGGCCCATGTGGCGCACCCGCGTGTTCTGGAACGCCGCCAGTCGCCACTCCTCGCTTCCCTCCTCACGTACCGCCACAAGCGTCTGGATCGAGTCGCGCTCAGGCGAGGGTTCGGATTTGCCCCGCATCACCATCGAGCCCACCGCGTGCATCAAGGCAACGTCGGGACTCAAAAACCGCACGTCCTTGACCTTCCCTACGAGGCGCGAACCCCTCAGCCACTTGTCGAAGAGTTCCTGGTGGAACGGGGCTATCTCCTCGCGCCCCTTGAAGTGCGTGCCGTCGAAGGCGACTAGGTCCCCGTCCTCGGTGAAGACGGCTGCGAAGTCCTCACCGCTGCCGCGGTTCCAGCCGTCCATCAACTCCGTGTAGAGGCCGCGCACGGATTGCTCGTCGGCGGGGTTCGTGGTGGTCTTCTCGTGCATGGACACCCTCCTTTCGATATCTTTGCTCACGTCCGTGTTCTCCTTTCAACGATGTCTCTTCTCCGGCATAGAGTGCCTCCCTGCTACTAGCCGACTCTGCTAATGGCACTCGGCAGCTTGAGGAGGCGTCCGGCTTGCCTCTCCATCATCAGGGCTGGCCTTCAGCCACCTCGTCGCTTGCGTATCGCCCGCAACGCTCCGGCCCGGAGCCTCGCCTCCGCTTCGCACAACATCTATCGGGCACCCTTAACGTACCGCCCGTCCGGGTGGAGTGGCATCATCCGAAAGGTGGATCAGGGGGGAGGAGATCGCCGTGCACAGGGGACTTCTCACGCAAGCCCCGATTAGCGTCCGGGGGCAACGGAGCGCCTAGACGCCGGGGCGCGCGAAAAGCGGGCGGTCTGGTCAGAGCAGTTCCAGCTTCCTCGCCCTCGAGACGGCCTGCGTGCGGTTGCGGACATCTAGCTTGCCGTAGATGTTCTTGACGTGGGTCTTGACGGTGCTCAAGGCGACGAACAGCTCGGAGGAGATCTGACGGTTCGTCTTGCCGGCGGCCAGCAGAGCGAGCACCTCCAGCTCGCGCTCGCTCAAGGGCTCGGAGAGCCGCGTGCCAGGCGACGCAGTGCTAAAGACGTCCCGCTCCAGGACGGCCAGGAGCTTCCTGAGGTAGTAAGCCGGGAGGTCGAGTCCGAGACGCCCCCGCTGCTGCGCTTCGAGCACCTCGGAGAGGAGGGCGGCCATCTCCGGGCCCTCGTCCACGAAGGTGCGGACGTAGCCCTCCGGTTCGGCGAGGGCGAGAGCGCGTGCCGCAGCGCCCACCGCCCGCTCATTTTCGTCCTGTGCCCGCAGCGCCAGCGCTTCGAGCGCAAGAATCTGGATCGCGTTGCCTTTCTTACCCGTCGCTTCGGCCGCCTCGCGCATTCGAACCAGCAGTTCGAGAGCCTTGTCGTGCTCGCCGCGAGCGAGGAGCAAACGAGCACGGGCGATCTGCGCGATCTCCCGCACGAAGGCAGGGTCATCGTCACCCACGCTCGCCTTCTCCCACTCGGAGGTTGCAGCCGCCAGGTCGCCCCCAATCAGGTGCAG
>DASTQK010000053.1:0-5627 GCA_035761765.1 Rubrobacteraceae bacterium | reverse complement strand
TGTGGTGGAGAAGGCGGGGGAGGAGCTAGACGTCCTGGAAAGGATGGTATTCGCCCGACTCTCCCGCGTGGTTTTCGTACCGATACGCCCTACATCATCTCTCGAAATGACTGATCCTGGTAAGAAGTCCAGAGGTGCAGCCTCCAGAACAAAAAGCTGAAATGCGGGTTTGCAGAAGGATCTCAACCCTTCTGCAAACCGCTTTAAAGTTGACTTCAAGCTCCGGTAGGCGTCATCACCGTTCCGGTTTATTAGGACGCGCTCACGGCGTCAAGATGGCGACCGAACTCGCCGCTGCTCATCAATGTCTCGCAGCGTTCGAACCGGCCTGTGGCGTAGGTCCAGAAGTCTGCTGCCGGGTTGCCGTTCGCATGCTGAACGATGCTCCAGAGACCCCAGAGATAATCGCTCATCGCCTTTTGCAGCACCATGCGGTCATATAGATCCGGTGTCACGGCGCCCCCGCAATAGGCCTCCATCATCTTCCGGTCTTGTTCGGGGTCAAATCCGGCCTCTACCGAGAGATTGCCGAGGTCCCATATAGGATCGTTCATCCCGGAGTACTCCCAGTCGATGAGGTAGACGCGACGGCCTACCTCCACGAAGTTCTCCGGGCAAGTGTCGTTGTGGCAGGGGGTGGTGGGTATGGAGGCCGCCTCGAGCACCCCGCGCACCGCCTCCGCCTCTCGCTTTACTTCATCATAGACGTCAGGCAGCGGACAGCGTAGCCTGCGAAGGAGCTCGAGATAGTAGTCAATCGGCGCGAAACTACCGAAGCGAGACCTGAAAGCCCGGTCGATGCCGTGGACCCGCCTGAGCGCCAGCGCGGCGCGGGCAGGCGCCGTCGGGTCGCGGTGGAACGCGAGTCTGTCCATGTGAGAACCCTCGATGAATCGTGAGAGCATCGTGCCGTCGTTCTTGTCGAAGAAGAGCATCTCGGCATTGAGCCCGGCCGCCGTCGCGATCCGGGCGTTGTGCTCCTCGGCGCTCCGGTCGATGTAGCTCGAGGTGCCCTTCCCGGCTACCCGCAGCACGTAGGCGCTGCCGTGCGCGGTCACCTTGTAGGTGAGGTTCGTGAAGGAGTTGAGGGGTTCGATCTCGATCTCTTCCCATCGGGTGTCCTCGAACAGAGGCACCCGCGCCAGCACGTCCTGAATCTTCTTGAGCGTAGCTCCCGATGGCGCTGCGGTCACAGGGCGCGTCTTGCCGGAGATCTCCTCTTGTGTCTCGCCTTCCATGCTCTCCTCCAGCGGCAAGCTCTATTCTCCTCGAACATCGTCTTAGACAAACACGTGCCGGTCGAATCCTCTGGCTAGCCGGAGGCGTGCAAACGGCGAACGGGCCACTCTCTGGCCTTGGCGTGAGCGCTCAAGACGGGATCCGGGTCCACGACAACCGGGTTGTCCACCAGCTCCAGCAACGGCAGATCGTTGTGGGAGTCGCTGTAGAAGTAGCTGCCCTCGAGGGTGCGTCCGGTCTCCTGCGTCCACTCCATAAGCCGCGTTACCTTTCCTTCCCTGAAGGTCGGGGTCCCCACAACGCGACCGGTGAAGCGATGTTCGCGGTGCTCGAGTTCGACGGCCAGAAGCGAGGGTATGCCGAAGCGTTCGGCGATAGGCTCGCTGACGAAGCTGTTGCTTGCGGTGATGATGGCCAGGTCGTCTCCTGCGTCGCGATGTTCGTCCACGAGCGCGACCGCTCCCTCCGTGATCATGGGCTCGATGCGTGAGGACATGAATTCTCGCCGCCAGCGGCGCAGATCGTTCGGCGGGTGCTCGACGAGGGGCCCCAGTTGAAACCTCACGGACTCGTGGATGTCCAGGGTCCCGGCCAGATACTCGCCGTAGAGACGTTCGTTCGCGGCGCGGACTTCATCGCCGTCGAGAACTCGCGTGTCGACGAGGAACTCGCACCAGGCGTGCTCGCTATCACCGGCCAGCAGGGTGTTGTCCAGATCGTATAGAGCGAGCGCCACAGCTACCTCACTATACCAACTCCAGACCGGAAGATGACGACAACGCAAACGGGTTACTATAGATTATCCGGGGGACGCAGCCGCTTTTCGTGCAGCTTCTCGTAGTACGGCAGGCAGCGCTCGTAGAACTCTTCCAGGCCTGCCGGCACCTCCGTGTCGTCTTCGAGCGGCTGGCTCTTTATGCCGGTGCTCTCTGCCGCCTCCTCGTGCCACCCCGCCCACATCTCCCACCCGGGTACCTCGCCGGGAGCCCAGGAGAGGGCCTCGGGTACGAACGGCACCCCCAGCCTCTCGCAGTAGGCCCGTATCGTGCCCTCTGGGTCTCGTGTGAGGTCTGCGGCGTCCACGACGGCCGGGTCTTCTCCGTTGTCCACGGCGAGTCCGAACAGCCTCCGTTGTTGCTCGTAGCCAGCCTCTTCCAAGGTGAAGTCCGGCCAGAACCTGTGGAGCGAGGCGATCACCGGCGCCGGATCGCGGATGATGAACGTGTTGGTGAACCTCGATACGAACTCGCGGGACATGAAGCCGGCGACGTGGTAGGCCATGTCCTTGAAGAATATTGGCTTCTCGCGATGTTCGAGCATCCGCGCCAGCACCTTCTCGTGCCCGTACTCCTCCTTCGGCTTCGTCCCGGCGAAGCGGGCGCTGCGGCGCTCGGGCGAGTAGTAGTAGGAGGCGGAGAAAGGCTCGTGAAAGACCTTGAAGTCTCCTCGCTCGACGAACACCCGCTCCAGAGCAGTCGAAACGGACCGGGGCACGGCCCAGAGGGCTACCGGCTTGCTGTATGTCAACGCACTCCTCTCTCCTTGGACCTTCCACCACCTGCCAGGACAACCTTCCGGATTGTCGGGGGTGGAGATACAGTGTTGCCTGGGCAACCCTGTACCATAGTGCCGTCCGGCGGATGGCGCACCCTCTCAGACGTTCTCCGGCATCTCTAGATGCAAACCGATGAGACGCGATAAAACGTGCTTCGGAGTGCAGGCGGTAAATTCCCGGAAGCCCGCGGCCCTCTAAGATTACGATGCCCCCGCTCTGCGTGTGAGATTGATCAATCTTGATCTTGAAAATGAATCAACTTGCTCAGGTGGAATCTGTCGCTTCTTTGTACAGTCGAACTAGACAGGTGCGGAAGGTTGGAGGCCGGGGCGACCGACGATTTGCGGAAAGGAGCGGAGCGGATGCTTTACGCAGAACAAGAGCTGGTGGCCCTGAAAGAGCGCGTGGCCGCCTACCCGGAGCCCGTCCTGTCAGCCTACCTGAGCGTCAACCCCGCCGATCCCGAGAACCGGGCGAAGGCGTATGTCATTCGCCTCAAGGATGCGCTGAAAGAGACGGGAGTGCCGAAGGAACTCTCCGGGCGCGTCCTGGCGTACGTAGACGGGGAGCAGCCGCGGGCTCGCACCCTGGCTCTCTTTGCCTCCCCCGATGAGATCTTCGACATCTACCGGCTACAGGTCGATCTGCCAGAGCGGGTCCGCTGGGGAGAACCTTACGTGGCGCCCCTGATCCTGGCCCTCCAGCAGTACGAACCCTACGGGGTGATCCTCCTCGACGCGAACAGAGCCCGCTTGTTCGTCTCGATCTTCGGGCAGATGGAGGAGGAGCTGGACGCGGAGAACATCTTTACGACCCTGGGGTGGCGTGAGCTCACCATCTCTCCCTCGACGGCGGCCCCGTCCGGCGGGGCGGCCAGGGATGTCTTCGAGCACCGGATCGAGGCTCAGACCCTCCGCTTCTACAAGGGTCTGGTGGAGACGGTGCGCGGCCTGATCAAGCGCTTCGGGCTCGTACGCCTCATCCTGGCCGGACCCGAGGAGCGCACCTCGACCTTCGCCAGGACGTTGCCCCGGCAGATCGCGGAGATGGTCGCTGCCACCGTGCCGCTCCCACTGGGGGCTTCGGAGAGGGAGGTCATGCAGCGAGTCTCCGCCGCCGAGCAGTCGGCCCAGGACAGGCGACAGGAGAGACTGCTCGTGGAGGTCCGCGAACGTGGCACGAGCGGTTTGGATAATACGTTGAAATTCCTCCAGGAGGGGCGTGTCCACCAGGTGCTGGTACCCTGGCTCACGGAGGAGCGGGTCAGGTGGTGCGACTCTTGTGGGTTTGTCTTCACCGGCGCGGGGCGCTGCCCATTCTGCGCGAGCGGGACGCGAGAGCGCGAGCTGGTCGACGCTGTGCTGGAGCTGGCCGAAGCTCGCGGGACACGCCTGGAGTTCGTGCGTGGCGATAATGCAGACGTGTTGCGCGAGGAGTTCGGGGGACTCGCGGGCCTGGTACGCTTCTGAGAAGTGCAACAAATGCGGCAGCTTCTCCTTTCGGCGCGACATCTGGATGAGACCCGGAGGAGGTGGCGGTACGGCCCATCTCTGTGATCATCCTCGTAGGGTCGGCCTCGAGCAGGAATTTTTCCTGGTGGACGAGGCGGGTGCCATCAGCCACCGCGCGGACGAACTCCTGTCGCTGTGCCGAGAGGAGGCCGGCGGAAAGGGCAAGAATCCGGGACACTTCAAAGGCGAGTGCGCGAAGAACATGGTCGAGATAAACGCCGGTCCGAGCCCCGACCTTATGGATCTGGCGGCGGAGCACCTGGAAAACGTGCGGCTGGCGATCGGGGTCGGGAGGCGGCTCGGTCTGAGGCTGTATCCTTTGGGCACCTACCCTTTGCCCATAAAGCCGATTATCCGCGACGATCTGCGCTACCAGATAAAGGTGCGCACCGTGGGCTACGAACGGTACCTGCACGCGGGAAGGTGCGCGGGGGTGCACCTCCACCTGGAGCTGCCGCCCGGGACGATCGACCCGTACTCGGGACCGTCCGATGAGGCTCCGGCAGAGGCCGGTGAGGAGCTGCTGGCTCTGTACAACCTGGCCACGGCACTGGACCCTGCGCTCGTCGCCCTGGGACGCGCCTGCCCGTTCTACGAGGGAAGGGCGGAAGGGCTTGCGACGCGCACGATCCACTACCGGGGGAGCGAAGCCTTCGGCGTCGAAGGCGTGTACACGGACCTTCCGGAGGTCGGCGCGCTGCAACCCTACGCGGCCAGCGTGGGGGAGCTCGCCAAACAGCAGACCGTCCGGTGCGTGGCGTGGTTGGAGGCGATGGATCTCGCGGGAGTGGACCGCCGCCTCTTTTTCGAGTCCGGCGGAACACCCTTGAGGGCCTCTTGGAACCCCATCCGTATCAACCGCTACGGGACGGTGGAGAGCAGGAGCATGGACAGCAACTACCCCGAAACCTTCCTGGCGATAGCGGGCCTCGTGTTCGCCGTCGCCGGCCGGGTCAGGAGCGAGCGCCTGCGGGTGAGACCGACCGTGGGGGCTGACGCCTTTGTGGTTGACGGCGACGCGCTACTGGTGCCGGATTTCCAGCATCTGAACAGGCACCTTTCCTACTGCGCGTTGACCGAAGGTGTGGAGCACCCCGACCTCGCGCACTACTTGGACTCGATCTTCGACTTTGTCAAGCCGTGCGGGGAGATGTGGGACGAGCATCTCTCCCGGCTCAAGCTGCCTTCCGGATGCTACAAGACCACGGAGATGGAGATCCTGCGAGGGTTCCCCTCCCTGCCGGTTGACCTGCCGGAGGACTCTGGACTGAAGCTGGTAAGGGAGGTCTGCGGGAAACAGGAGGAACAGGTTGCGCGACTGT
>DASTQK010000052.1:0-3212 GCA_035761765.1 Rubrobacteraceae bacterium | reverse complement strand
GTCAGCGGCCCCGTGTACGGGCCGCCCGCCATGTATTCCTCCTCTCTGGCCTCGGCGTCGCCAGCGAGGAGTATGCGTGCCGTCCCGTAGGTCAGCAGGATGGCCACCGAGTTGTCGTTTGTCTCGGAGAAGAGCTCGCCGTGCTACGTCGCCGCCAGCGCCGCTTCCCATGCCGCCGTCGCGGCATCGCCACGCTTCCGAGTTCGCCGAGTCGTCGGGTACAATTCCCTCCATGGAAGAAGCGAAACTCATGGACCGGCAGATACTCAGAGCCAAGCTTTACGTGCCCCGTGGCCGTCCCGACGCCGTGCCTCGCCCGCGCCTGCACGAGCGGCTGGATGAGGGCGCGCGGCGCGAGTTGACTCTCGTCTCCGCGCCTGCCGGTTTCGGCAAGACGACTCTGCTTGCGGACTGGAGCCGGAGTAGCGAACTTCTGGTGGCCTGGGTCTCGCTGGACGAAAGGGACGACGATCCGGTGCGCTTCCTCCTGTACCTGGTTGCCGCCATCGGGACGATCTACGAGGACTTCGGGAAATCCACGCGTGCTTTCCTGAGCTCCCTGCAGTCTCGGGAGGAGCTCGAGCCCGTCCTCACCGCACTCAGCAACGAGATCCTGGAGTTGCCGCGCGACTTCGTCCTCGTGCTCGACGACTACCACACCATACGCTCGGAGACCATCCACGACGCACTCGCCTTTCTGCTGGACCATTCGCCGCCGCCGTTGCACCTAGTCGTCGCCGGCCGCACGAGTCCTCCTCTGCCGCTGTCGAAGCTACGCGCGCGGGGAATGTTGACAGAGCTTGGCGCTCCGGACCTGCGCTTCACCCACGAAGAGGCCGCGGATTTCCTCGGCCGCACGATGGGCCTGAGCCTCACTGCGGAGAGAGTCGCAACGCTGGAAAAAGGGACGGAGGGGTGGATCGCCGGCCTGCAGTTGGCGGCGCACGCCCTCCGGGGGGGCAAGGACGACACCGGCAGCCCGGTCGAGGCCCTGGAGGGGAGCGCCCGCCACGTCTTCGACTACCTGGCCGATGAGGTCCTCTCCCGTCAGCCGGAGGATGTGCGGGAGTTCCTGCTCAAGACCTCCGTCGTCGAGACCCTGAACGCATCCCTGTGCGAAGCGCTCACGGACACTACCGACGGTCAAGAGATGCTGGAGAGGCTCAACATGGACAACCTCTTCCTGGTGCCGCTGGACGAAGGCGGGCGCTACTACCGCTACCATCACCTTTTCGCCGCCTTCCTGCGCGAACGCCTCAGGCGCGAGCACCCTGACTTGATCCTCGAACTGCACCACCGCGCCGGGCTCTGGGAAGAGGCGGATGGGTGTCTGTCCGGGGCGATCGAGCATGCCCTTGCCGCAGAGGACTTCGAGCGGGCGGCGAGCCTGATCGAGGAAGAGACTGGCGTGCGGCGCACGTACGTGGACGCGTCCCTGCTGCTGCGCTGGCTGGGGACGCTGCCCGACCGGCTGGTGCGCCACCGCCCGCAGCTCTCCCTTCTCTACGCCTGGGCGCTCGTCCATTCCGGAGGGCTGGAGGAGGCCGAGCGCCGACTCCGGGATACAGAGGAGGGTCTGGGACTCGACGCCGCAGCCTCGACTGCGGGACTCTCGGATAAGGAGCGCACGATGCTGGGTGAGATCTGCGTCATACGCGCCCGCATGGCTGCTATGCGGCAGGACGCACTACTCACGACGGAGTTTTGCAATCTGGCCCTGGACCTGCTGCCCGAGGACGAGCTCCACCTGCGCGGCGACGTGGCGCTGGACCTGGGCCACGCCAACTGCTCGGTCGGAGACATCGAGGCTGCCAGTGAGGCGTTTGCCAGGGCTGCTGCCACCGGTCGGGACGCCGACGACTTGCGGACGGCCTTGTTCGCCCTGCGATACCAGGCTTCTCTGGAGATCTCCAGGGGACGACTCCGAGTTGCGGAAGACCTTCTCTCGGAAGGGCAGCGGCTGGCCGAGAGTCGGCCAGAGGGAGTGCCTTCGGTCGCCGGCATGATCCACACGGGGATGGGCGAGCTGCTCTACGAGCGCGGAGAACTGGACGAGGCGCGGCGGCTCCTGGAGGAGGGTATCGAGCACGGCAGGAGGAGCGGCGAGGCGAAGATCCTGGTCTACGGCTACGTGAACCTCGCCCGCGTGTTGGTGGCCCGCGGGGACGCCGAAGGTGCGCACTCCCTCATCAGGGAGGCCGGCAGGCTCACGCCGAGGTGGCCGCTCATATGGGCGCAGCAGGCGCGGATCTATCTAGCGCAGGGTGACGTACAGTCGGCGGCGCGCTGGGCGCGAGAGTACGGAGCGACCCAGGACTACCTGAGCTACCCGCGCCACTTCGAGCGGATCACGATGGCCCGCGTGTTGCTCGGGGAAGGCAGGACCGACGAGGCGCTCGACTTCCTCGACAGGCTGCTGGAGGACGCGGTGTCCGATGGCCGGACGGCGCACGAGATAGAGGTTCTCATCCTCCGCGCCCTCAACGGACGAGGTGATACGGAGGGCGCGCTCGACTCGTTGAAGCGAGCCCTCGCGCTGGCCGAACCGGAGGGCTTCGTGCGCCTTTTCGTCGACGAGGGACCGCCGATGGCCGCGTTGCTCGAGAGGCTGATCCTGGAGTCGCACGACGATGGAACCTACGCTGGCAGGTTGCTGGAACATTTTGCCCTTGAGGCGCCAACTTCCAGCAACGGGGGTTCACGAAGAAGCCCTGCTCCCGGCCTCGAACCTCTGAGCGAACGCGAGATGGAGGTGCTCGAGCTCGTCGCTGCCGGGCTGTCGAACGCGGAGATAGCTGGCGAACTCTACCTCTCCGTGGGGACCGTCAAGGCGCACGTCCACCACATCTTCGGCAAGCTCCTCGTGCGCAACCGCTCCCAGGCTGTCGCGAGGGCTCGTAAATTACGCTTGCTCGGTTAGCCCCTTCAAATTAAACCGGAACTAAACCACCGGGTACGACCTTCGGTAGATTAAACCCGGCCCCTCGGCTCCTAGGCTGGCCTCAGAGCCAGAGGAGAGGAGCCGAGGGATGCTCTTGATGGATCTTAACGAGCAAGTCGATAAAGATTTCGACCGCGCCCGGCGCCGGGGGTGGCTGCGACGGTTGGTGCTACGTTTGCGAGGAGAACCCGCGTCTCACGACACACCGATCCCCTTCGACGATGTCCGAAGGTCGCAGCTAGCATACAACAGGGTGCGCAGAGGGATAAGG
>DASTQK010000051.1:0-10276 GCA_035761765.1 Rubrobacteraceae bacterium | reverse complement strand
GAGAGCTCGATGAGGTTTATGAGCGGCGAGAAGAGAGCACTTAGTCGGGTCGCGGCCATCTGGGCGACGAAGTTCCCCTCGTTCTCGCGGCGGAAGCGCTCGACCTCCGTATCCTGTCGGTCGTAGGCCTGCACCAGTGTCGCGTTCGACAGGCTCTCCTCGGCCACCGCGCTGATCGAACCGCTCAGGCGCCGCTCCTCGCGCGCCGCGCTCTTGATCTTGCGCGAGAAATTCCGGGCCGCGAAGAAGAAGAGCGGCGCAACGAGCAACGAGGTGAGAGCGAGCTGCCAGTCCAGGTAGAAAAGCGCCCCGACGAAGAAGACGAGCTGGAAGAGGTAGGCGAGCGCCGAGGCCATCCCCGAGAGCATGAGCTCCTCTATCTCCTCCACGTCGTCCGAGATGCGCGAGATGATGTCCCCGAGGCTCCGCCGCTCGAAGAAGCCCAAAGAGAGCCCTTGCAGGTGCGTGAAGAGGTATGTGCGCAGCGCGACGACGAAGCGCCCGCCGACCCAGTCGGAGAGGTACTCGTCGCAGAACCCGACGATGCCCTCGGCGAGCGAGAGCGCCGCGTAAGCCAGCACGACCCACAGGAGGAGCCCGAAGTCCCGGGGCACCAGTACATCGTCCACGAGGATCTTGTACATCCAGATCGTGGCCGCCTCGATCGCCGGCCCCAGCGCCGCGAACACCAACAAGAGCGGTACGAAGCGGCGGTACGGGCGCGCGAAGGGCCAGAAGCGCCGGAAGATCTCCCGCACCGGCATCGCCGGCGCCGCGGCCACTAACCCCTCTTCCTCCTCCACGCCCGCAAGCAGCCGGCGTACCTTCTCTTTGAGCTTTGCTACACGAATCCGCACCAGATGATTCCGCGTCTCCCTCGACTTCACCGCTCATCACATAGACGGAGGCCGGCCCGCCGGACGGCGGGCCGGCCTCACGATCCTGGTTGCCCGTCGGGTCAGGTCCGGGACCCGCGCCTCCGGCGCAAACAACGCCTGCGACGCCTGCGGTTGCGGATCCTGCGACAGCGCCCCCGCCTACCGCTACGGGTCTCTGTCCGAGCGCCGCCGCTCGCGGGACTTAGCTGCTTGAATGCCATGTCTTCACCTCCTGTGTCGCTGACTCGACTCCTTACGCTACCTATTGTGCCGAGCGCTCGTTAAGCAGTCATTAATGGAAGATGAGAAGGCACTAATATAGCGAAACATGAGGGTTCTCTAATTCTCAGGGGTGTGTGGAGAAGAACGAGGCCGCGGTTTCTGTCGAACCCGCGGCCTCCGGAACGACCGGGTCTACCCGCGGTCGCGCTCGAGCAGGATGACCATCATGAGGCTGGCGAGGAGGAGGTCCTCTTCGTCCTCGGAGAAGTCGCCCAGCCTCTCGAGCCGGAAGCGGCTCTCGAAGAGAGAGCTTTCCTTCCTCATCCTCAAGACGGGCTCGCCGCCCAGCTCTGCGAGGTAGGCGGGGTTGAAGAAGAGATCGCCCAGAGCGTCGGCGAACGGGATCGCCTCCGCCATGCCGTCCAGGACCTTGACGAAGGGGTTCTCCTCGTGGACCGTACCGATGGTCCTAGCGTTCGGGTCCGTGACCTCGTAGCTGCTCTTCCAGATAGAACGCACGCCCTGCTGCCTGACGGCGCCCAGAGGCCGTCCGTCGGGACCGCTCACCGCATAGCTCGCGCCGAAGTCCACGACCCGGTCCGCCCTCAGGCGAAACAGCTGCCGCCTCTGATCCTCGTCCTCGTAGATACGGACGTCCTCTCTGAGCTTGAACTTCTTCTTCCTGAGGTAGGCTACCTGCCGGCTCGCGGCGTCGGTGACGCGCACCCGCGTGCCGATGGTCGCGATCTTGAAGCTCAGATCCAGCGGATAGTCCAACATTTACTCTGTCCTTTCGGTAAACAGGACCGCCGCCCGTTACTACGCCGAGGTCCGTCGAACTTTTCCTCACACGAGCGGAGACCCCGGCTCGACGAGCCGGGGTCTCCGGGCTTCCCCTAGCGGGCCTGGATCAGGTCCGCGACGATGGGGTAGCGGTAGTCGTCGCCCTTGCTCACCCTGTAGGCGGCGTACGCCATGTGCACGAAGGGCACGACGGTCGCGATCGCCATCACCGGGATGAGGAGGAAGCCGATCAGGACCAGGGTCAGAAGACCCGTGAGCGCCCAACCCGCGCCCAGCAGCACGATCCACGCGACCTGATACGCCGCCGACTGCAGCGCCTGGAACGCCACCGTCGGGCTCTTGTCCCTGTAGACGAGCCAGATCACCGCCGCCGCCACCGGTCCCAAAAACCCGGTGAACAGGTTCAGGAAGACGCTCAGGTGCGAGAGAGCGGACCACGTTCTCTCCTCCTGCGTACCCATGACGGTCGAACCGTGCTCCCCGGTGCGTTCTTCGACGGCCTCGCCGGCGACCCCGTAGCTCTGGTCCTTTGCCTCCACTGTCGGCTCCTCTCTGTCGTTTGCTTCCTACGACTAGAAGTTACGCCCGGACCGGGCCTCTGGCATCGGCCTGCAGACCGAATATGGATGGTCCGCAGGGACCAGTTACGGGTCATCCGTGTGCTACGATCCTGTCGTGGAGCACACGCCGCATCACGGTGAGGAGCACTCCGGAGCGGGCCGGCGGGCTGACCTGCTGGTCGCCCTCGGGCTCGCGCTGGCGGTCTTTGTCCTGGACCAGGGGATCAAGGCGATCGTAGAGGCTTCGATGCGCGCCGGCGAGAGCATTCCCGTAGTGCCGGGCTTCCTGAGCATCACCTACATCAAGAACGACGGAGGTGCGTTCGGCATCCTCGGCGGGAGCCAGCTACTGCTCCTGGTCGGCAGCGTCGTGGCGGTCGGGGTCGTCGTCTGGATGCTCCTGGCAGGGCAAAGCTCAAGGCTGGCCACGCTGGCGTGCGGCCTGATACTGGGCGGTGCCGTGGGCAACCTCCTCGACCGCCTCACCACCGGCGAGGTGACCGACTACGTCCACTTCTCCTTCTGGTACGTCTTCAACGCCGCAGACGCCGCCATAACCATCGGCGTCGCCGCCCTGCTCCTCTCCACCTTCAGGATGCAGGAGAGGTAGATTACGCTACCCGGGCCGACCGGTCGCTGACCATTCGCCACTTGCCATCCTGCTCGTCGCTGGGCGCCGCTTCCCAACCGGGCTCTCCGCAACGAGGCGAGGACCTGTTCTTTGCTTACGAGCCTTCCTCTATCATCGACCTGCGCGTAGTCCGGTGCTATGAGGCGGTCGAGGGTATCTAGCCGCGGTTGTTGCGAGGGGTAATTCGCGTTCGGCTTGGAGGACTCGCTCGACCACCCAACGACTAACCCCTCGGCACCTCGGGGCTCGGGCGCGTCCCGGCGTCTTTGTCTTCGGCCTCTTGCGGCTCGTGCTTGCCAGCCGCGGATGGCTGGCCCTCCTGGCGAAGCTGGCGCAGGATGCCGCCAGCCAGCAGGATATCCCGCTCGCGCGGCGAGTACTCGGCGAGCAACGTCACCTCCGTCCCGTCCGAGCGGGCCGGGATCTCCTCGTCCCCTTTCTCCAGGCGGGTCCGAAGGTCCGGCAGCTCCCACTCCTGCCCCTCCTCGAAGGAGTCGTAGTCCGACTCTTCTTTGAAGCGGAGTGGCAAGATGCCCTGGGAGACCAGGTTGCGCCGGTGGATGCGCGCGAAGCTCTTGGCGATGACGGCCCGGATGCCGAGGTGCAGCGGGGCCAGGGCCGCATGCTCCCGGCTCGAGCCCTGCCCGTAGTTGTGTCCCCCGACTATAAAGCCGGGGGCCATCTCCCGGGCCTTCTTGTGGTACTCGGGGTCGAAGCGGCGGAAGGTGAAGCGTGAGATCTGCGGCACGTTCGAGCGGAACGACATGACCTCCACCCCATCGGGCGCCAGGTCACCGGTGGAGATGTCGTCCTCGACCAGGATGGTAACCGTGCCCCCGAGCGAGTCCGGCAGCTCCGGAGCCTCCGGCGGCGGCTTGATGTTCGGTCCGCGCGGGATCTCGATCCCCGACGCCTCTTCCTGCGGCGCGGGGTCCAGGATCTGCCTATCATCTACGGCCGGATCGGCCGGCGCCTCGGGCAGAGCCGGATACTCCCCGAGCTCGCGGGGGTCCGTGATCACGCCTCGCAAGGCCGTCGCCGCCGCCGTGGTCGGGCTCGTGAGGTAGACCTGGTCTGTCTGCGTCCCCGAGCGGCCGGGGAAGTTGCGGTTGAAGGTCCTGACGCTGACCGAGTCTGACGGCGGGGCCTGGCCCATACCGACGCACGGGCCGCACACCGGCTCGAGCATCCGCGCTCCTGCGCGCACGAGATCGGAGTAGACGCCGCTCTGGGCGATGGAGTCGAGGATCTGCCTGCTCCCCGGCGTCACGGTCATGACGAGCCCGGGATAGACGGTCTCGTCCCTCAAGACGGCGGCCGCGACCGCGAGGTCCTGGAAGCCGGAGTTGACGGAGCTGCCGATGCAGACCTGCGCCGCCCTGGTCCCGGCGACCTCGCTGACCGCCACTACGTTGCCGGGCGAGTGCGGTCTGGCGATGAGCGGTTCCAGCCTGTCGAGCTCGATGTGCTCGCGCTCGTCGTAGCCCGCGTCCTCGTCGGCGGAGAGCTCGGTGAAATCGTCGGGGCGCTGCTGCATCTCGAGCCACTCGCGGGTGCGCTCATCCGAGGGGAAGATGCCCGTGGTGGCGCCCAGCTCGGCGATCATGTTGCAGATGGTGGTCCGCCCCGTGACGTCTATGTTCGCCACGCCGGAGCCGTAGAACTCGAAGATCCTCCCGAGCCCGCCCCGCACGCCGCGCCGCCGCAATAGCTCCAGGATAACGTCCTTCGGCGTCACCCAGTCCTGGAAGTCTCCCGTCAGCTCGACGCCGACGACCTTCGGCGCCGGGGTCTCGAAGGGCTGGCCGGCCATTACGAGCGCCACGTCGAGTCCGCCGGCCCCGATGGCGATGGAGCCTAAAGCGCCGGACGAAGTGGTGTGGGAGTCGGCTCCGATGAGGGTAGCCCCCGGTCTCGCGAAGCGCTCGACGTGCAGGTAGTGGCAGATGCCGTTGCCGGGCCGCGAGTAGTACATGCCGTATTTCGCTGCGAAAGCCTGCAAGAACCGGTGATCGTCAGGGTTCTTGAAGTCGAGCTGGATGATGTTGTGGTCGACGTACTGGACGGCGAGGGGGACCTGGACTCGCTCCACCCCCATCCGCTCGAACTGCAGGCAGGCCATCGTTCCGGTCGCGTCCTGCAAGAGCGTCTGGTCTATCTCGAGGCCCACCTCCTCGCCAGGCTCGAGCGAACCGCTCACCATGTGTTCCTTGAGGATCTTGGCGACCAGATTCTCCGCCATCAGCACACCACCTCCAGAAGACGCGTACCACGTCATTTCTACACAGCCGCCCGACGAAGCTAGCGGCGCGAGGGTTCTGCCTAGCCGCGCGCGATGCGCTGGTAGACTGCGCGGTACCTGCGGATACCCTGCCGCAGCTCCTCGGTGGTCTCCTCCTCTGAACCGCCTTCCGAAGCCCTGCCGGCCACGACGTCGGCGCGGATGCGCCGGGCCTCCCTGTAGTCGTCGGCGACGTCGGGGTGCATCACGGCGAGGCTGCGCTCGGTCTCCGCGTCGCTCTGGGAGGGATCGGAGACGAAGTTGCGCTCCTCGAGTATCTCCATGACGGTCCGGTCGGCCAGCTCTATGGACCTGCCCGGGTTCTCCACGAAGACCCGCTCGACCTCACCCCACCGCTCCTCGTAGCGTCCCCGGCTCTCCTCGGAGAGCGGCTCCACCCGCCGCTCGACCTGTCCTCTGCGCTCCCTGAGCTCCCTCTCGGCCTCCTCCTCGGAGCCGCGCTCCTGCGCGGTCCGCTCGTACTCGCTCCCGAACTCCTCCCTCGTCCGCTCCCGCTGGCGCTCGCTCCGCTGCGCGCGCCTCCGGCGCGAAGCAAAGAAGATCGCGAGCAGCAGGATCACCACCACCGCTACCACGACGATGATTATCAGGGTCGTAGTACTCACCCGTTCTCCTCCCGTCGAGCCGTCTAGGCAGCAAATATTCCCCGAAACGCAATTTCCGTAACGCCCGCCACCCCCTCGCAGGGCTGTATGATCCGTGCGTGACGCTCCGGCGAAGGGTCACCCCCGAGGGGGAACCGTAGCGACCGGGCAGCCGGCGCATCCCCGCAAGAGTGCCACACACAGGTCAAGACTCGCCCTGGCTGACCTCCGGCGCCGTCGTGCCGGCACAGTCCTCGCGCGGTGGCCCGCTCAGCTGACCTCTCTAAGCCGCCCCGTCTCTACCTCGTAGACGAACCCGCGGACGCTGTCCTTGTGCGTGATGAACGGGCTAGCCTGGATGCGCCTTATCGACTGGCGCACGTCCTCTTCGAGGTCGGAGAAGGCTTCCATGGAGAAATGAGGCTTGAGGCCAACGTCTTCCTGAATCTGCTGCTTCAGGTCGTCGTCGGTGAAGGTCAACATCCCGCAGTCGGTGTGGTGGATGAGGATGATCTCACGCGTGCCGAGCAGGCGCTGAGAGATGGCCAGCGACCGGATCTCATCGTCCGTTATGACCCCACCCGCGTTGCGGATGATGTGCGCATCACCCTCCTCGAGCCCGAGGATCTTGTGCACGTCGAGGCGCGCGTCCATGCAAGCAACCACCGCAACAGCCCTGGCCGGCGGTAGCGCTAGATCCCCCTTCTCGAAGCCCTCTGCATACGCGGCGTTGTTCCGAAGCAGCTCGTCCGTAACGCTCATTGCTTCCCTCCCTGTCGCGAAATCCGACAAACCTTGTCGAGATTAGAGCACACGAACCACACCGGCACAAGTTCGGAGACGCGAGTGGTGGTATAACGGCCCCGTAAAGACGCCGAAAGGAGAGGGGCATGACCGAACGCGACCGCCACTCGGGCTCCGGGGGCACGGAGGACAACGTGCGCAACGAGCTCGACGAGGCCGCCGGAGAAGGCAGGCGTAGGAGAGACGCCGAGAGGGAAGCCGTCGAGGAAGAGGGGCGGACCGGCAGCGGAGGGGTCAAGGACAACGTCAGGGACGAGTGGGACGAGTCGCAAGAACGTAGGTAAGGCGGTTCTGGAAGCTTAATGCTTCCAGAACCGTGCCCTATCAGTACGCTGCGGCTATCGGCGAACTATCAAGAGCTGAGCGCCGAAAGCCGCACTCTTGTGCAACTCGCTCTAGCGAACACGGGCGCGGCGGGCGTTCGTGCGCGAGCGGTTGAAGAGCCTGTCGAGGTATCGGTCGGCGACCCAGGCGCCCGCGCCGCCGCCGATGACGCCGAGGACGATATCGAAGACAGTGTCGGGCAGGGCGTGGCTTATGGGGAAGCCCATGAGGGACATGATGATCTCTATCCCCTCCCAGCCGGCGGCCCCGACCAGGCCAATGACGGAGCCGGTGATCACGGCGTGGCGCGGGGTGTTGAAGAACTCGTCGTCTCCCCCGCCGCGGTAGATTATCTCCGCCGTTATCGCCACGAGCGTGAAGGGCGTGAGGAAGTGGGCGATCTCGTCGTAGAGCGGGATCGGCTCGAAGAGGTGCCACAGAAAGCCGGCCCCATTGAGAGCGATGCAGATAAGTATGAGGGCTACGACCCAGCCACGCGGCACAAGCTCGGCACCTCCATCTCTTCGCCTGTTACCTGCATCCCCCGCTTATACCCGGCAAGCGGCCAGGCGGAAACTACACCTCGTGGCAGTGGCGGCAGCGTGCCTCGTAGGTCTCCTGGGCACCGACCAGGATCGTCGGCGCGGAGGCGGGGGCTGGCTCACCGTCGATCAGGCGCTGCGAGCGCGAGGCGTCGCGGCCGCAACGGGCGCAGATCGCGCGCAGCTTCACCACCTCGTCGGCCTCTGCCAGAAGGGCTGGCATCGGGCCAAAGGGCTCTCCCCGGAAGTCCATGTCGAGGCCCGCGGCGATCACCTCGTAGCCCGTATCGGCCAGGCGCCGGCACGCCTCGACTATCCCCGCGTCGAAGAACTGGGCCTCCTCGACGGCTACGAGGTCGGTGCTTCTCTCGACCCTCTGGAGCAGCTCCTCGCTCGTAGTGACGGCGGCGGCCTCATGCGGGACGCCGTTGTGAGTCCGGATCTCCGTGATTCCCGAGCGGGTATCCAGGGAGTGCTTGAAGGCCTGGACGCTGCGCCGGGCGTACAGGGCGCGTCTGAGGCGCCGGATCAGCTCCTCCGTCTTGCCCGAGAACATGGAGCCCGTGATCACGGTCAGAGATCCCGTGGGCACGGTCGGGGCTCTGGCGGTGCGGTCTTTCACTTGCGTCATGGTCTCTAGATTGTACCTACTGCGAAGGGTTGTACTAGACCCGGTCCTACTTCAGGTGCCTCTTCGGCCTGCGGCGCTCCCTCCTGTAGCGCACGACGGCGACCGCTACTACTCCAGCGACCACGAGCCCCGAGGTGAGGAGGAATAGCCCCACGTACTCCGGCGCTCGTTGTCCCAGGTAAGAGTAGAGGAAGGTCTGCGGGAAGATTCCTAGAGTAGTGGCGAGGATAAAGCTCCGGAACCTCATCCGCGTCAGGCCGGCGGCGTAGGAGATCACGTCGAAGGCTACGCCCGGGATGAGGCGCCCGACGAAGACCGCGTACACCCCCCACCGGGCGAACCAGCGGTCGGCTGACTGAAGGCCTGTCCTGCCCACCAGCACCTCGACCGGCACGCGGCCTAGAGAGCGTGATATCCCGAAGCACACAGCCGCAGCCAGCACGTGCCCGAAGAGGCTCAGCATCCAGCCCCAGAACACGCCGAACGCCAGCCCGTTGGCGAAGGTTATAAGGAAAGACGGCACCGGCGCCACGAGCGCCTGCAACACCATTAGAAAGCAAGAAGCGACCGGGGCCCACAATCCGAAGGAGAGGATGTAGTCTCGCAGGCCCGCGATATCCCCGCGTCCAAGCAGACCCAGAGCCTGGTTCACCTCGGAGCGGAAACCCGAGGATACGAGATAGAGCAACCCGAACACTCCCGCTGCGACGAGTACGACGGCGAGCCGCAACAGCCTTACTGTGCGGGCGTCCAGGGTTACGGCTCTCGTTGCGGGAGGAAGGTGACCCTGCCTGTTCACCAATCCATCTTACACCGCGCGCCGATCCTAGAGACGAGAGGTCCCGGTACCACGGACCTCCTAATCCGGCGCCTGTTCGAGCGTGTTCCGGGCCATCCTTATGGAGGCGGCGTCTATCATCTGGCCCTCGACCGTGATCGCGCCCCGTCCGGCGGCGTTGGCCTCCTCGTAGGCCCGAACGACCTTCCTGGCCCACTCGGCCTCTTCGTTCGTGGGCGAGAAGACGTCGTTGACGGTCTCGATCTGGGCCGGGTGGATGCACCACTTGCCGTCGAAGCCCAGAGAGCGGGCGAGCAGGGAACTCTGGCGCAGCCCCTTCTCGTCGCGGTGGTCGGCGACGGGGCCGTCCACGGCGCGCAATCCGGCGGCGCGGGCGGCGACGACGATCCGGTGCATGGCGAAGTGGAAGCGGTGGCCAGGATATACCACGTCCCACTCGTCCATCGTCCCGATACTCTTCTGGGGCATCCTCACGCTCGCCGCGTAGTCGCCGGGGCCGAAGTGGAGGGCCGTCAGACGCCCCGTGGCGCGGGCTATGCTCTCCACGTTGACGAGGCCCCCGGCGCTCTCTATCTGTGCCTCCAACTCTATCTTGCCGGGTTTCAGGCCTGTCGAGAGCTCGATCTGGTAGAGCAACGTGGCGACTACATGGAGGTCCTCGGGGCGCCCCACCTTGGGGACCATGATGGCCGCCAGGTCATCCCCGACCTCCTCGACGACCTCGATCAAGTCGCGGTAGAAGTAAGGTGTGTCGAGGGCATTCGTGCGGTAGAGGGTAGGTCTGCCGCCCCAGTCGAGCTCCTTGAGGGTGTGGACAACCTTCGGGCGGGCTTCGGCCTTCTCGTCAGGGGCGACGGCGTCCTCGAGGTCGAGGAAGACCGCGTCGGCGGCGGAGGCGAGCGCCTTCTTTGCCATTTTGGGGTTGGAGCCCGGGACGGCCAGGATGGAGCGCGGTGCTCTCACAGAGCCCTGTCGAGGAGCGTCTCCACGGGCTCGCCGCGGATCGAGGCGTCCAGGACCTCGACCGGGTGGGCCATCGGCATCGAGCGTCCCATCCGCTTGAGGGAGGCCTGTATCTGGAGCATGCAGCCCGGGTTGGAGGTCACGATCATGCGCGCCCCGGTATTGAGGACGTTGCGTGCCTTGCGGTCGCCGAGCTCCGCGGCGGGCTCGGGCTCGACCATGTTGTAGATGC
>DASTQK010000050.1:0-3841 GCA_035761765.1 Rubrobacteraceae bacterium | reverse complement strand
AAGGGCTCCTCGGCGATGCCCCACAAGCGGAACCCGATCCTCTCCGAGCGCCTGTGCGGGATGGCCCGCCTGCTCCGCGGCTACGCGAGCGTCGGTTTCGAGGACAACGCCCTCTGGCAGGAGCGGGACATCTCTCACTCCTCGGCGGAGCGCGTGGTGCTGCCCGACGCCACGATCCTCGCCCTCTACATGCTCCGCACCACCGCGCGCATCCTGCGCGGCCTCCAGGTCTACAAAGACCGTATGCTAGCTAACCTGAACCTCGGAGGAGGCGTCGTCTTCTCCGGGCGCGTCCTGCTCGCCCTCGTCGAGGCGGGCATGAGCCGCGACGACGCCTACGCGGTCGTCCAGAGCGCTGCGATGCAGGCGTGGGAGGGCGGTTTCAGAGAACTGCTCGAGGAGAGAGAAGAAGTGCGTGAGCGACTCGGCACGGACCTCGGAGACCTCTTCGACCCCTCATATGCGCTACGCAACGTCGGCGTCGTCTTCGAGCGAGTGAAGGAACTGAAAGGGAGGCTGGAAGGTGCCTGAAGAACTGCTGTACGAAGGAAAAGCCAAAAAGGTCTTCGCCACGGACGAAGAGGGCGTGCTCGTCCACCGCTACAAAGACGACGCGACCGCGTTCAACGCGCAGAAGCGCGGCTCGTGGAAAGACAAGGGTCGCACCAACGCGACCATGAGCGCGACCATCTTCGCCTACCTCGAGGTCCACGGTGTCCCGACCCACTTCGTCGAGCAGGTTGACGCGGCGGCCATAAAGACCAAGAGGCTGGACATGCTTCCCATCGAGGTCATCGTGCGCAACGTGGCCGCGGGCTCGCTCGCCAGACGGCTTGGCTACGAGGAAGGAACGAAGCTAAGGGCCCCCATCGTCGAGCTCTGCTACAAAGACGACGAGCTCGGCGACCCGATGCTCAACTGGTACCACTTCAGGGAGCTAGGTGTCTCCGACGAGGACCTCGAGTTCTGCGAGGAGCTCGGCTTGAAGGTCAACGAGATCCTTACCCCCTTCTTCGACGAGCGGGGGGTCACGCTCGTGGACTTCAAGATAGAGGTCGGGCGCGACGCCGAGGGCAACCTCGTGCTGGCGGACGAGATCAGCCCCGACACCTGCCGCTTCTGGGACAAGGAGACGGGCGAGAAGCTGGACAAGGACCGCTTCCGCCGCGACATGGGAGGCGTCGAGGAGGCCTACGCCGAGATGCTGCGCAGGGTGCAGGAGATAACGCAAAGAGGGGCTGTAGATTGAATAGCCTCCAGCATTCAGCGGTCCCGAAGCCGATGGCTGATAGCTGATGGCCGGCAGCCTGAAGATCCGCATCCTGGTCCGCCCGAAGGCTGGGATTCTCGATCCCCAGGGCGAGGCGGTCCGCAGCGCGCTACCGGCTCTGGGTTTCGGGGGCGTGAGCACCGTGCACGTGGGCAGGCTCATAGAGATGGAGGTCGAGAGTGCCGACGAGGTGGATGCGATGTGCCGGAGGTTGCTCGCGAACCCCACGATAGAGGAGTACGAGTGGGAGGTGGTGGGATGAGGATCGGGGTCACCGTCTTCCCCGGCTCCAACTGCGACCGGGACGCCCTATACGCCGTCGAGCGGATGGGCGCCGCGCCGGTCGAGCTCTGGCACGCCGACGCAGACCTGAAAGGCGTCGATGCCGTGATCGTACCGGGCGGTTTCTCCTACGGCGACTACCTCAGGCCCGGCGCCATAGCCCGCTTCGCGAAGGTGATGGCCCCGCTCGAAGGCTTCGCCCGCTCTGGCGGCCCAGTCCTCGGTGTCTGCAACGGCTTCCAGATCCTCACCGAGGCCCACCTCTTGCCAGGCGCTCTATTGCGCAATACGGCCATGCGCTTCGTCTGCCGGCGCGTCCGCGTGCGCGTCGAGGCGACGAATACGCCCTGGACCTCCTCGTGCGAACCCGATGAAGAACTATCCCTTCCGGTGGCCCACAACGAGGGGAACTATTTCGCCGACGCCGCGACGCTCGCGCGGCTGGAGGACGAGAGGCGCGTCGTGCTGCGATACCTGGAGAACCCGAACGGCTCGGCGAACGACATCGCCGCAATCTGCAACGAGGACCGGAACGTCGTAGGCGTCATGCCCCATCCGGAGCGGGTCTCGGACCGCGTGCTCGGTTCGGATGAGGGGCTCCGTATCCTGCGCTCCGTCCTCGCGGGGGCGAGGGTTTGAATCTCAAGGAGGCTTACAGCGCTCTGGGCCTCTCGGACTTCGAATACGACCGCATCCTCGAGCTCCTCGGCCGCCCACCCAACTACCTGGAGCTCTCGCTCTTCTCCGTGATGTGGAGCGAGCACTGTGGCTACAAGAACAGCCGGCCTCTGCTCCGGCGCTTCCCGAACTCCGGACCGGGCGTGTTGCAGGGGCCGGGCGAGAACGCGGGGGTCGTCGAGGTGGGGGAAGGGTGGGCGCTCGCGTTCAAGGTCGAGAGCCACAACCACCCCTCGGCCGTCGAGCCCTACGAGGGGGCGGCAACGGGGGTGGGCGGCATCATCCGGGACATCCTTGCGATGGGCGCGCGGCCCGTGGCCCTGCTCGACTCTTTGCGGTTCGGGCCTATGGACGAGGAGAGAAACCGGTACCTCTTTAGAGAAGTGGTGCGTGGTATCGGGGGCTACGGGAACGCCGTCGGCGTGCCCACGGTCGGTGGTGAGGTAGACTTCGCCTCCGCCTACTCCGGTAACCCGCTCGTCAACGCGATGTGCGTCGGGCTCATCCGCACCGAGGACCTCGTCCGCTCGCGGGCGACCGGCGTAGGGAACCTCGTCCTCCTCCTCGGCTCCAAGACCGGGCGCGACGGCATCCACGGCGCCACCTTCGCCTCCGACGAGCTGACGGAGGAGTCAGAGTCCAGGAGATCCAACGTCCAGGTCGGGGACCCGTTCGCGGGGAAGATGCTCATCGAGTGTTGTCTCGAGCTGCTCGAAGAGGACCTCCTTGTCTCCCTACAGGACCTCGGCGCCGCCGGCATTACGTCCTCGGCCTCCGAGATGGCTGCCAAGGGCGGCGTCGGCATCGAGGTAGACGCCGGGAAGGTCCCCCTGCGAGAGAGCGGGATGGAACCCTACGAGGTAGTGATCTCGGAGTCTCAAGAACGCATGCTCGCCATCGTCGAGCCCCGTAAAGCGGAGCGTGTCCTCGAGATGGCCGAGCGCTACGGGCTGGTCGGAGCCATGATCGGGCGCGTCGCCGGCCACAAAGACCTGCGCGTAAAGAGTGGCGGCCAGCTCGCCGGCTCCGTCCCCGCCGAACACCTCGCAGACGCTCCGGTCTACGAGCGGGACCTCATCAGACCACCTTACCTCGACGAGGTGCAGAGGCTCGAACTCGCTGAGGTCCCCTATCCCGGCGATTACAGCGAGGTTCTCCTCAGGATGCTCGCGCACCCGAACCTGTGCTCGCGGCGTTCGATCTTCGAGCAATACGATCACGAAGTCGGCGCAGATACCGTCGTCGTTCCAGGAGCCGACGCGGCGGTGATGAGGATCAAGGGCACCAACCTCGGCTACGCCATGACCACCGACGGCCGGGGCCGCCATTGCTTTCTTGATCCGCGAGGCGGTGGCGCGGCCACGGTCGCCGAGGCGTACCGCAACATCTCTTGCGTCGGGGCGAGGCCGCTCGCGATCACCAACTGCCTTAACTTCGGCAGCCCGGAGAAGCCGGAGGGCTACTACCAGCTTGCCGAGTGCATCGAGGGCATGGCCCGGGCGTGTGAGGTTCTAGAGACCCCGGTCGTCAGTGGCAACGTCAGCCTGTACAACGAGACGGAGGCCGGAGCAGTCTATCCTACGCCCGTGGTGGGGATGGTCGGAGTTCTGG
>DASTQK010000049.1:0-2211 GCA_035761765.1 Rubrobacteraceae bacterium | reverse complement strand
GGGTCGAGGACTTGAACGACTCCCTCACGCGCGACTACCTCGACCCCGAGCACTTCGCGAACCTCATGAGCGAGAAGGGGATTACGCCCGAGACCACGGTCGTCTTCTACGGCGACAAGAACAACTGGTGGGCGACCTACGCTCTGTGGGTCTTTAGGCTCTTCGGTCACGACAACGTCAGGGTGATGGACGGCGGGCGCGTCAAGTGGGAGGCCGAAGGAAGGCCCATGACCCAGGAGGTCCCGTCTTTCGGGAGGACCGACTACCCGGTGCCGAGACGCGACGACGAGAAGATCCGGGCGTTCAAAGAGGACGTGATGAAGCACCTCGAGGCCGACGGATCGCTGGTGGACGTGCGGAGCCCCGGCGAGTACTCGGGAGAGCTTCTTCACATGCCGGACTACCCGCAGGAGGGCGCTTTGCGGGGCGGCCACATCCCGGGCGCGGCGAACGTGCCGTGGGCGCGCGCCGTCAGGGAAGACGGCACCTTCAAGAGCGCAGACGAGCTCAAAGCCATCTACGAGGGCGAGGCCGGTCTTAAAGGGGACGAGGACGTCATAGCGTACTGCCGGATCGGGGAGCGTTCGAGCCATACCTGGTTCGTGCTCACCTACCTCCTCGGCTACGACAAGGTCCGCAACTACGACGGCTCGTGGACCGAGTGGGGCAACCTGGTGCGCGCACCTATAGAGCGGTAGGAGGTTCTTGGACCGGAACGAGCGCATAGCGCTCCTCGTCGAGCACGCCGGGAACCCTCGCCACGAGGGAGCACTGGAGGGCGCTGACGTAGCGATGCCGGGCGGCGGGCCCGAGTGCGGCGGCTCGGTCGTCGTGTACCTCAAGGGGGACGGCGACGGCGGGATCGAGAACCTGAGTTTCACCGGCCAGGGGGACACCATCAGCATGGGAGCGGCGTCCCTGATCATGCAGAAGGTGCACGACGAGGGTCTCGCGATGGACGAGGTCCTCGACCTCGACTACGGGGCCTTCGTCGAGAGCCTTGGCACCGACATCGTCGGAAGCCGCACCCGCAACGCCACGTTGGGCCTGAGCACCCTGAAATCCGCCATAAGGAAGTACCAGAGGGACAAGCGGCCGGGCGCGTAGGCCCGCGCTGCCTGATCAGCGCGCTCGGCCACGCTCTCAGGCCCGATGAGTAGCGCCCACAGGTTCCGGAGGCCCCTCAACAACACCCCGATGCACATACTACCCCCCGAAACGCCCGCCTTACGCTAGACTGCCGCCCATGAGTGGCGACGAAAGAAACCGTCTCTGGGGCGGGAGGTTCGGGTCTTCACCCGCCGATGCCTTCGAGCGCCTGAACGCGTCCATCCCCTTCGACGCCCGGCTCGCGCCCTACGACATCAGGGGCTCCATAGCACACGCCGCGATGCTCGGCGAGCGCGGCATTCTCGCCCCGGATGAGTCCAGGGAGATCTTGCGCGGCCTCGAAGCTGTGCTCGCGGAGGTCGAGGCGGGGGAGTTCTTCTGGACCCTCGAGGACGAGGACGTCCACACCGCCGTCGAGCGAAGGCTGAAGGAACTGGTGGGGGACGTCGCGCTCAAGCTGCACACCGCGCGCAGCCGTAACGACCAGGTGGCGCTCGACCTCCACCTCTTTGCCCAGGAGGCAGCAGGGGAGGTGAGGGATGGTGTTCTGGAGGCTATGCGGGCGCTCTTGGAGGTGGCGGAGTCGAACCGGGACCTTGTTCTTCCCGGCTACACGCACCTGCAGCGCGCCCAGCCGCTGCTGCTCTCACACCACCTGCTCGCCCATTTCGAGGCCCTCAAGCGCGACCTAAGACGCCTGGAGGCGGCGCGGGAGGCTGCCGGTGTCTCGCCTCTGGGGGCCGCGGCTCTCGGCGGGACTCCGCACGCGGTGGACCCGTCCTCGACGGCGGAGAAGCTCGGCATGCAGCCCTTCTCCAACTCGCTCGACGCGGTCTCGGAGAGGGATTTCGTTCTCGACCTCCTCTACGCCTGCGCCGTGCTCGGGGTGCATCTCAGCCGCCTCGGGGAGGAGTGGGTGCTGTGGACCAGCTCCGAGTTCGGCTTCGCAACGCTCGACGATTCCTACTCGTCGGGCTCCTCGATCATGCCGCAGAAGAAGAACCCCGACGCCTACGAGCTGATGCGCGGCAAGACGGGCAGGCTTATCGGTGACCTGAACTCTGTGCTGATCACGCTCAAGGGGTTGCCTCTGGGCTACTC
>DASTQK010000048.1:0-6911 GCA_035761765.1 Rubrobacteraceae bacterium | reverse complement strand
CCAGTCGGCGCCCGAACCCATGAAGCCGTGCAAGAACAGGATGGCCGGAAGGCGAGGAGCGCCGGCAATTATGTGATCCAACGCGCTCACGGGCGCCGCTCGGCATGAGGATCGGAACTAACGAGCGAGAAGAGACAGGATCACTCGTTGGTCCACTTGACCTGAAACTCGAGCTCCTCTTCGTCCCCCTCCCGTTCGTGCTCGACGTTGAATTCGGCGCGGGCGGGCACGTAAACCCTCTCCCCTGCCACCTGTATCTCGAACCTCTCGCCCGTCTCGAGGGCGTCGGCCAGCCTGCGCAGCTTCGCCACGAACTCGGACGTGGAGTAGACCTTCTCGATGTCTCTGTCTCGCTTTTCGCTCATGAACTCCCCTCGTCGTGTTTGCATGAGGTCTGCCCCCATATCCTATCTGGTGTGAAGCCTGGGGACCAAACCCCCGATCGGGAGGAGGGTCTCACGCAAACCTCGGACACGCCGTTTCAGCGCCTCGGCTGCGAGGATACGATTCTCCGATGCAGCTCCACGTTCTCCGCGCGGTCGGTACGGACCTCGATTAGGGTCGGCCCATTCCGTTCACAGCCCGCGCGATACGTCTCGATGACCTCCGCCGCCGAGCGGGGATGCTCGTAGTTCAGGCCGAACATCGCTGCGGCGTGCTCGAAGCTCAGGCCCTGCGGCGTGCCGAAATAAGGCTCGAAGAAGGCTTTGTGGCGGGCGACGGGGAGGAACGAGAAGATCGCGCCGCCGTCGTTGTTGAGGACGACGACCGTCACGGGAAGGCCGCGCAGCAGGGCGAGCGAGTTGAGGTCGTGCAGCAGCGCGAGGTCCCCTATGAGGAGGGTGACGGGCCGCCCCGAACCGCGCGCGAACCCGGCGGCGGTGGCGACCGTACCGTCTATGCCGCTCGCGCCCCTGTTGGCGGCCACCGGGGCGGGAGCGCCGTCAGACGCCGCGAAGGTGTCGAGGTCCCGTACCGGCATGCTGCTCGCGACGCACAGGGCGTGCCCTTCGGGGATGTGCCGTGAGACGAGACGCGCGACCAGTGGCTCGTTCAGGTTCCCGGTCTCCTCGAAGACCCGGTCCAGGTAGCCATCCACCCGCTCCGAGGCCTCGCGCCAGCTCGCCGCCCACGACGCGGCGGCCGCCGGAGGGCGACGTTCGGCGGCTTGCGCGAGCGCAGTGCAGAGATCCACGACATCAGCCTCGACGCTGTGCGTCACCCTGTGGCCGGGATCCAGTCGAAACGGGTTCTCGCGCACGACGACGTAGGGATCGGGTCGGCTCGCGGCGAGGAACCTCTCGAGCCGCTTGGAGAGAGAGCGCCCACCGAAATGGAGCACCGCGCCGGGGGGATGCGCCTGCTCGAAGCTATCGTTCGCCAGCAGCGCGTCGTAGTACTGAACGAGGTTCTTCGAGGCCGCGCCGAGCCGGAGCTGGGATCCCACATCCGGCAGGAGCGGCCAGCCTAAAGAGTCGGCAAGGCGCAGCACGGCCTCGCCGTGCTTTCTCGAAGGGAGACGTCCTGCGATGAGGAGGCCCCGCTCCACCGGACGGAGCGCCTCCCAGAGACCCTCGACTTCGCGGAGGTCCAAGGCTGGCCTCGTGGCGGCGTACCTGGTGTACGGTCCTCCGCTCTCTCTCCAGCGGGCCGGAGCGGCGAGTTCTTCGTCCGGACCGGGGAGGAACGGTTCGCGGAACATCAGGTTCAGGTGGACGGGCCCGCTGGGGGACCGGCGGGCGCGGTAGACGGCCTGATCTACGGTCGTGAGAACAACCGCGGGGTCCACGGACTCGTCAGGGGCGGGCAAATCGAAGCGCCAGCGGACGTAGTCGCCGAAGATCTCCGGCTGGTCTATCGTCTGGTTTGCGCCCGTCTGCCGCAGCTCGGGCGGACGGTCGGCGGTCAGCAGGACCATGGGCACGCCGTCGGTCGCTGCCTCGACGACCGCCGGAAGGCCGTTGGCTACCGCCGTGCCTGAGGTCGTGATCCAGGCCGCAGGGCGTCCGGTGGCGCGCGCGAAGCCCACGGCGGCGAAGGCGGTGCCTCGCTCGTCGAAGTGGACAAGGCTTCTGGCTCTCTCGTTCGCCGCGAGCGCCGCGACGAGGGGGGTTGAGCGGGAGCCAGGCGCGACGCAGAAGAAGTCCACGCCGTTGCGGGCGAGCTCCTCGACGAGGAGGGTGGCCCAGAGGAGGTTAGCGCGCGGCGCGGCGGGCCGGGTCAAACCCGAATATCCCGGTAAAGTCGCCGATCTTCTGCTCGACCTCCGCCCACTCGGCCGCGGACACGGAGCCCTCGACGATCCCAGCCCCCGAGAACAAAGTGAGGCTTCTACCTCGGACGAGCCCGGAGCGGATTCCGACGGCGAACTCGGCCCCGTTGGCCCCGATCCAGCCCACAGGGCCAGCGTACCATCCCCGATCGAAGGGCTCGGCGGCCCGGATCTCCGCGATGGCCTCCTCCCTAGGATACCCACCTACCGCGGGCGTGGGGTGCAGCGCCCGCAGGATCTCGGGGTCCGTAACTCCCTCGCGCAAGACCCCGCGCACACGCGAGACGAGGTGACGCCTGCTCGCCGTCTTCATCTCGGAGACGCTATTCTCGACCTCGAGCTCGTCGCAGAGCGGCGCGAGCGCCTCGCCGATGCCGACCCGGACGTGGTCGTGCTCGGCCTTGTCTTTCTGGCTGCGGAGCAGGTCGTCGCGCAGCTCGTCGTCGTCGGCCTCGGAAGCGCCGCGCGGCCTGGTCCCGGCCACAGCCTCGCTCTCGATGAGATGGCCCTCCCGGCGGAAGAGCCGCTCGGGCGAGGCGCCGACGAAGGCCACACCAGCCTCTGGCTCGACGTAGAAGTGAAAGCAGCCCGGCGTCGCCTCCTCCAACCTCTCGGCGAGCAGGGCCCTGTCTACCTCCTCCGCGAAGCCAAGCTCCGTCCGGCGGGCGAGCACCACTTTGCCCAGTCGTTCCTCCGAGAACGCCGCGAGCGCCCGCTCCACGTTGAGCCGCCAGCCCTCCCGGTCGGGATGATCGGTGCGAGAGACCGGCTCGGACAGGGTGCCGTTGGAGGCATCCTGTGAGAAGGAGAGGTGCTCAACCTCCTCCAGTATCTCTGTATGCCTCTGCGTGTCGCGCGGGAGCACGAGGTTACATACCAGCCTCGCCTCGCAATCTCCGGTATGCAACTCGAAGCGCGGCAGGATAAACCGGAAAGCGCCGAACGCAGTCCATTCCGCGTCAGGCTCGCGCAGAGGGTCGAAGCGGAGCCCGCCGTAGTAGCGAGCTTCCGCGTCGCCCGAGGAGATGAGAGCGCTGAGGCGCTGCGCAAGTGCCTCAGCGCTCTCATCTCCTTCCTGCAGATCCGCCATCCCGACGGCGGCGCGCGCGCTCCGACCCCCGCGTCCGGACCAGTACACCTTCGGCAGGAGCGACTGCTCCCGCAGCCACCGGAGTGGTGCCACCTGCCCGACCGGCACCGCGAGACGCACCACCCGCTCGGCGATCACAGGAGCTTCCCCGGCCTCCGAGAGCGCGCGGCTGATCCGTTCCGCGAGCAGCCAACGCGCATGCGCCGGGAGCCCGCCGGATGGGCCTCCGTTCCGCTCGAGTCCTATGCTTTCCCTGCTCAGCAATCCTCGTGCCATCTCTCCATCTCGAAGCGTAGTGTAGCAAGGCGTAGCGAACGAGAGAGCGGCTTCGCTCACAAAAAGCTTGTCGGTCTCTCGACGCGAGGTGGGATCAATGGCTTCGAGAAACGCCCTGCCCGTAGAGGCTCGGGTAGAGCTCGCGGTAGTGGGCGTAAGCGGCCTCGTAGGCTCCTCTCTCGTCGCCGGGAAAGACCGAGCTATCCGGCTCCGGCGCGGCGATGTCCCCTGGAGACCGGTAGACGCCTGAGGCGACGCCGGCCAGGATTGCCGCGCCGCGCGCGGACGCCACGGCGGCTACAGCGCCGGGCAACACGCGCAGCGGACGGCCGAGCACGTCCGCGATGAGCTGACGCCAGGATTCCCGGACCGTGCCGCCTCCCGCGAGGCGTAGCTCGGGGGCCCGAACTCCCGTCTCCTCCAGCGCCTCGAGACCCTCGCGCAGCGCGAACGCAACCCCTTCGAGGGCGGCGCGCAGGAGGTGGCGGCGGCCGTGATCCAGGCCCAGACCTACCCAGGCACCCCTGGCGTCAGGGTCGAAGCGCGGCGTCCGCTCTCCGCTTAGGTAAGGCAGGAAGACCACGCCCCCGGCACCGGGCGGCACGGCGAACGCCTCCTCGTAGACTTCATCCCAGGAGGCACCCAGAATTGTGCGGGCCCATTCGAGAGCGAGCCCGGCGTTCTGGATCGCCGCCATCGAGTACCAGAGGCCCGGCGTGGCGGCGCGGTAGAGGTGGGTGCGCCCGCGTGGGTCCGGCTCGGGATTGCTCTTGGGGGCCACGATCTGCCCCCCGGTCCCTACGGTGAGCTGGACGGGACCGGGCCGCAGGAGCCCCCCGCCGAGCTGTGCCGCGGCGGTGTCCGCCGCCCCCGCCGCGACCGGCAACCCCTCCCGCAACCCGAGAAGCCCCGCGGCTTCCCCCTCGAGAGTCCCCGCAACCTCACCCGAAGCAACGAGCGGGGCGAGTAGGGCTGCGCGCAGCCCCAGAGCTTCGACCACGCGGTAGTCCCAGCCATCGGAGCGCAGGTCGTAGAGCAGGGTCGCCGAGGCGTCGGAGGGCTCGGCGGCGGCCACGTCCGTAAGGCGCAACCGCAGCCAGTCTTTGGGCTGGAGCGCCCAACGGGCGGACGCGTACGTCTCGGGTTCGTGGTCGCGTAGCCACAGCAGGCTCGGTCCCGCCATGCCGACGGCGGGCGGGTTGGCGAGCCGCTCCCGCGCGTCTTCGCCGAGCGCGCCGTAGGCCGCAAGCTGCTCGCCGGAGCGGGTATCCGCCCAGAGGACGGCGGGCCTCGAAGGACGTCCGCTGCCGTCGTCGAGGACGACGCCGTGCATCTGGCCCGAGAGACCGATCGCCGTGACCTGCCGGCCGTAGGACCCGACGGCCGTTTTCGTAGCCCCGACTACGGCGTCCCACCAGTCGTCGGGCGAAGTCTCGGCCCACCCGGGGCGCGGCGAACGGACGCGGTAGGAAGCCGAACCCTCGCCCAGAACGCCGCCGTCCTCGGCCACGAGCAGGGCCTTGACGGAGCCGGTCCCGAGATCCAAGCCCAGCAGCATGGGGTTCATGGACTCAGGCTCCCCGCGTCGCTTAGTCCGACCTCGCTTGAGTCCTTTCTCCCGCCACCTACGCCCATCAAAGCGACGAACTCGGCATCGACGCTCTACCGCCTCGAACTGCTAGAGGACCGGAGCACACCCGACCCCCTGTTGCAGGATCCTTCCCTCGGCGTACTTACGCTTGGTCGATCTTCTTCAGCTCGCCACGGACGATGAGGCGGTTCACATAGTCAGGCAGCGTGCAGGTCTGGAGGGTGACGATGTTCTTGCCCTCCAGCGGTGCGAGCACGCCCAAGTTGTCGGGCGTGGCGATTACCTTCTTGAAGACCACGTAGGTGTACTTCCTGCCCTCGGAGTCGGTGATGTAGATCTCGTCGCCCTCCTCGAGCTTGTTGAGGTCCCAGAACGCCAGGTGGCTATCGGTCCCGGGGAAGCCCAGGCGGTGGCCGGCGATGTAGACGTTGGCCTCCTCCTCCCACGGGAAGCCCGTGTGCTTGATGTGGACTCCTGCGTAATCATGGAAGAGCGTCTCGTCAGTGCCGAGCCCGGTGGGGATCTCGTCGTCCTTGATCTCCGCCATCTTCGGTACCGTGAGCTTCATCATATCGTCCGACGGGGGCTCGACAGCGGTCTGCTTCTCGCCGGAGTCCTCCTTTTCGCCCTGCTCGGGCGCGACTTGCTTGTCAGGGGTCTCCTGCTTCTGCGCTTGATCTTGGCCTTCCCCTTGACCGCCCGACTGCCCCTGGGAGCCGCAACCGGCCACAACGACCACCGTCACCAGCGCCGCCAGGATCAATGTCAGGTTCTTCAAACGCATCACAACACCTCTCGTCTCTGTCGCAGGACGCCTCAAGACTCCGACTCTACTAAAGCGTACCGGCCTAAAGTAACAGGGCGGTTACGTTTTGATCAAAGGTCCGTTACACTACCACACTGCGAGGGAACCCTCGCACCGCATTCGTAAAGGCCCAGTTTTTCCGGGCCATATATTAGGATCTGTCCGCCCGAGTGTAAAGCCCGTTGCGCCACGTTGCAAAGCGACCCTCAAGCCACAGGGCACCGGCCTCGGACCGGCGAGGTGCCGCAAAGTCAACTCCCGAAGTGCGGCACGAGCCGGGACGCAGTGTAACGGCGGGCGGCAAGAATAGAGCACACGCTCGTGGACGAGACCTAAACACACCCCTGACCTTAGACCGAGACCCACCCTTTCATGCTACGACAACTAAGTTGCTAAAGTATGAAAGCCGATCTCGCCGGGACCCTTCGCACAAGATGCCCGCGTCTGATTGCTTGTTACATTGTGCACTATCGCAGACCCCTCGCCACAGTAAGCTCCTCTCTGGCCCTGCTCATGAACCCCGCTCAAAGGGAGAATCTTGGTTCAGGCGACTCACGACTCTTGACATATGAGAATATATGTGTAAACTGCACATACTGATGAAAGCTAGATCGCAGGAGGAAAGAATGGCTACTATGGAGAAGGCCAACAGGGCTGCGGAGCGGCTGGCCAAGACGACCGGCGACTCCTACAGGACGGTATTGGACCACACGGTGGCGCTGCAGGAGCGCAACGTCAAGTACTGGCAGGAGACGTTCGACGGTATGGTGCGTGAGATCCGGGGCCAGGCCGAGAGCAACCGGGCTCTCACCCAGGAGCTCGTGGACGGGGCCGAGCGCCAGCGCGACGCGTTGCAGACCCTCTTCGAGGAGTCGGT
>DASTQK010000047.1:0-8569 GCA_035761765.1 Rubrobacteraceae bacterium | reverse complement strand
GCAGCGTTGAGCACGACGATGACCGCGATGGCTATCGAATCCTCGTAGTCCCCGAGGAGGGCGGAAACGACCGCCGCGACGATGAGGATGAAGATCATGGTGGAGGTGAACTGCTCCCAGAGGATGGCCCACGGGCTCCTGCCGCCCCTGTCCTCGAGCTCGTTTGGACCCCGCTCCCGTAGGCGGCGAACGGCCTCCTCGTCGCTCAGCCCGGATACCGCGTCGGTACCGAGGGTGCGCAGCACCTCATGCGCCTGCGACGTGTGCCACACGCCTCCCTCGTCCCGCCGGTTCTCGTCCACCCACCGGCCACCTTCGCGGGCCTCGGGCCTCGTCAGTCCCGGCCGGCTCCGCCCTCCACGCGGCGTCATGCGCGCCATCTACCGCCCACCCGCATGCGGCAGGACCAGAACCGCGGCCAGCGCGGCCCTGAGCACCTTTGTAGAGACGCTCCCCAGCCTTACGCGTTCCACCACCTTTAGCCCCCGGCTGCCGACGGCGACGAGGCTGGTCTCACCGTTCTGCGCCGCCCGTATGAGGGCATCCGCAGGGTCGCCCGTGGCCACCCCGGTCTCTGGACGCTCGCCCAGGATCTCCTCCAGCTCACCGGCCCTGCCCTCGAGCTTCTCCTCGGTCTCTCGCGCTTCCCCTCCGGATGCCCGTGGTAGGTGCGGGCCGGCGTTGAGCAGCAGCATCCGGGCGTTCAGGAGCCTCGCTATGTTCGCGGCCAGCTCTCCGGCCTTGCGCGCGTCGCCGGAGAAGTCTTCTCCCACCACCACCCGGCTCGGCGGCCAGGAGCCCTCCCCGCACTTGACCACCAGCACCGGGAGCCGCGCGTGGTGCACGATATCCTCGGAGTGGCTCCCGATCAGGATGCGCCTCATGCCTTGCAGCCCCCGGCTTCCCACCACCAGCAGACCGGCGTCGAGCTCGTCGCCTAACTCGACGACCTCCTCCGTGGTCCGTCCCCCCCTGAGGTGGGCCTGGGCGGCCTTGCCCCCCGACTCCTCTATCTTCTGTATCTCTGCGTCCAGGATCTCCTGCCCCTGGCGCCTGAGCTCCCGCTTGACGTAGCCGTGGCGGTAGGGACCCGGAACGTCGTGCCAGACATGCACCACGTGCAGCTCCGAGCCGCTCTTGCTCGAGAGGTCCGTTGCCGCCTGCGTAGCCTGGGCTGCGTCCTCGGAGCCATCGGTGGCCAGCAATATCTTGGTGGGAAACAAGCTCATCTCGGGCTCCTCTTACGCTTCCATGCCGGTCCTCGAATACTACCAACGTCTCACGCCCGCGGCGGCCGGACAGACGCCCGGGCGAGTGCAGGCTCGCGAAACTGGCGCCTGTACAGGTCGGCGTAGAGACCGCCCGAGCCCAGAAGCGAGGCGTGGGTGCCGCGCTCCGCGATGCGTCCCCCTTCTACCACCAGGATGAGGTCGGCGTTGCGGGTCGTGCTCAGGCGGTGCGCTATCACCACGCTGGACCTGCCCTCGAACAGCGTCCTCAGAGCTTCCTGGATGAGCGCCTCGGTGCGGGTGTCTATATTGCTCGTCGCCTCGTCCAATATAAGGATGCGCGGGTCCGCGAGAACAGCCCGCGCGAAAGAGATGAGCTGTCGCTGGCCCCCGCTCAAGGTCCCGCCTCCCGTGCCCAGCCGCGTGTCGTAGCCCTGGGGCAGCCTCTCTATGAAGTCGTGGGCGCTCACGGCTCGGGCTGCGGCTTCGACCTCTTCTCGCGAGGCCCCGTTACGGCCGTAGCCTATGTTCTCGGCCACCGTCCCGGAGAAGAGGAACGGCTCCTGGATGACGGTGGCTATGTGGCTCCGCAGGCTGCGGCGCTCGACCTCGCGCACGTCGTGGCCGTCGACGTGCACGCTGCCTTCGGTCGCGTCGTAGAAGCGGGGGATCAGGTTGGCTATCGTGGTCTTGCCCGCCCCCGTCGGCCCGACCAGCGCGACCGTGCGCCCCGGCTCGACCTCGAAGCTCACGTCGCGGAGCACCGGGCGGCCCCGCTCGTAGGCGAAAGAGACCTTCGAAAAGGTAATGCGGCCTTCGACGGCTTCCAGCCTCTCGGCGCCAGGCGGGTCGGGAGGCTCCGCTTTTTCGTCGAGGATGTTGTAGATGCGCTCGGCCCCGGCCAGCGCCGCCTGGGCCTGGGTGTAGACCTGGGAGGCCAGCTGTATCGGGCGGAAGAACTGCTGGACGTAGATCAAAAACGCCGTCAACAGCCCGACCGTAAGCGTGCCCGTGACGACCAGGTACCCGCCGTAGCCGATGACGATCGCCGTTGCGAGCGTCGAGAGGACATCTATGGCGGGGGCGAAGGCCGCGGTGATCGCCACGGCCTGGATGTTCGCCGCCCGGTTCGCCTCATTGCGCTCCCGGAAGCGCTCGATATTCGCCTCGGCGCGGTTGAAGGCCTGCGCCTCGCGCACGCCGATTATCTCCTCCTGCAGCCCAGCCGTGACGTCGCCGACCGTCTCGCGCGTCGTGCGGAAGGCCCGCCTCGCCCGGCGCGCAAAGAGGACGTTGGTCAGCAGCATGACCGGGATGATCGTGAAGCACACCAGCGCCAGACGCCAGTCGAGGATGAGCATCGCCACCACGATCCCCACAAGGCTGACGAGCGCTCCGAGGAGCTGGGTGAAGCCTTGAGAGAGGAGCTGGTTCAGCGTGTCCACGTCGTTGGTCACCCGGCTCATCAGGTCCCCGACGGGGCGGCGGTCGAAGAAGCGGAGGGGAAGGCGCTGGAGACGCTCGAAGATCCTCTCCCGCAACGAAGCCAGAACGCTCTGCCCGACGGTGCCGACCTGACGGATCTGGCCCCTCGTAGCGAGTGTCCCGGCTACGTATACCCCGAAAAGCAGCCCCATCGTCCTGAAGAGGCCGAAGGGATCTCCGCCCAGGATGCTCTGGTCTATGGCGCGCCCGATGAGCCATGGGCCGCCCGCCTGGGAGAGCGCACCAACCGCAACTAGCACGAAGGCGAGGGAGAGCCGGTGCCCGTGAGGCCTGAGCTCGCCGACCAGGCGCCGCGCCGTCGCTCGCCTGTTCTCGGCCCTCTCCTGGGGGGCGCGGGCCATGGACTCGAGGCTTCGCACTCCCACTTCTACTCCGGCCCTTCCGCGGATGGCAGCTTGCCCGGGGTCTCGCCTGCGGCGACGGTTTCGGCGAGAACCTGGGAGCCAAGGATCTCGTTGTACAGTTCACTCGTGCTCAGGAGCTCTTCGTGCGTGCCCATCGCGGCGACCTCGCCATTATCCAGCACGAGGATGAGGTCGGCGTCGCGAACGGTCGATATCCTCTGGGCGATGACGAAGACGGTGCGGAAGCTCTCGCGCATAAGGAGATCGAGCGACTCCTGGATCGCCGCCTCGGTCTCGGAGTCCACCGCCGAGGTGCTGTCGTCCAGTATAAGGAGCCTGGGGTCTATAAGGAGCGCCCTGGCTATGGCTACGCGCTGGCGCTGGCCGCCGGAGAGCCCCAGCCCCCGCTCGCCGACGACGGTGTCGTAACCCTCCGGGAGATCGCGGATAAACCCGTCCGCCTGCGCGGCCCGCGCTGCTTCCTCGATCTCCTCCTGGGTCGCGTCCGGCTTGCCGTAGGCTATGTTGTCGCGCACGGGGCCGGAGAAGAGCAACGAGGACTGCATGACGACACCGATCTGGCTTCTCAGGCTCGCGAGCGTGACCTCGCGCACGTCGTAGCCGTCGAGGCGCACGCTGCCTGCCCTAACGTCGTAGAAGCGGGGGATGAGGTTCACCAGCGTGGACTTGCCCGAGCCGGTCGTGCCGAGGATGGCCACCGTCTGTCCCGGCTCGGCAGAGAAGCTTACGCCGCTCAGGATCTCGCGCTCGTCGCCGGGGTAGCGGAAATGGACGTCGTCGAACTCGACGCGGCACCGGATAGGGGGGAGGGGAACGGCGTCCGCGGCGTCCTCGATCTCGACCGGCGCGTCGAGGACCTCGAAGACGCGCAGAGAGGAGGCCCCGGCGCGCGAGATGCCGGCGGCCAGAAACCCGATGGTGAAGATAGGGAAGAGCAGGAAGCCGAGGTAGGTGTTGAAGGCGACAAGTTCCCCGATGGTGAGCCGACCCCCCATCACCTGCAACCCGCCGAAGAGCACGATGATCAGGGTCCCAACGTTGGCGAGCAAGAAGACGAAAGGGAAGTTGTTGGAGAAGGTGCGCACCGTCTCGAGGTTCTTGTCCAGCAGCTCGTCATTGACCGATCGGTAGCGCGCGACCTCGTGGTCCTCGCGCACGAAGGTCCGGATCACGCGGATACCCGCAAGGTCTTCCTGCAAGACGGAGTTGAGCCTGCCCAGCGTCTGTTGCACCTGGCGGAAGAGTGGCCCGATCCTGCGCACGAAGCGAAGCAGGACCACGAGTATGACCGGCACTATCGAGAGCGCGAGCAGCGCCAGCTGAGTGTCGATGAGGACGAGCAGCGTCGTCGTGCCGAGGAGCATCACTACCGCCGCCGCCAGCTGCACGGCTCCGGTGCCCGCGAAGGTCCGGATCTGCTCGACGTCACTGGTGAGCCGCGTGACGAGCTGGCCGGTCTCGATCCTGTCGTAGTAGGCGAACCCGAGGCGTTCGATCTTGGCGAACAGGTCGTTGCGCAGATCATAGGCTACCCCCTGCGAGGCCCGCTCGGCCAGGTACCCCTGCAGGAACGTGAACAGCCCCCGCAACATGGCCGCTATCACTAGGCCGCCCACCGCGAGCAGGATGACGCTCAGCCGTCTCGCGGCTACGCCGCCGTCTATGGCGATGCGGATGAGCTGCGGCGCCGTGAGGCTGGCCGCCGAAGCGAGCAAGAGCGCGACGAAGGCCGCGGACGCCTCGGCTTTGTAGGAGCGCAGGTACAGGAGCGCACGCCGGACGGCGGTGAGGCCGCCGGTGAAGCTCGCCTCTTCGGCGGGGGACTTCCCCGCCGTAGCTCCGCGTCGCTCCAAGCGCTACCCGTCCTTGTGGGTCGTATGTTGCGGGCGAACCAGGACGACCCCGCCGGGACGGTCATTCTCCGGGTCGACGGTGGAGAGGGCTATCTTGGCGTCGCGCCGCAGCTTCTGGCGCCTCTGGACTAGCATTCCGTACTCCCCCTCCCGGTCGAACCGCGCCGAGTTGTTCTGTGACCCGCCTTCAGGTCCGATGGTCGCCACGCGGGCGACCGCGGTACTCTGCAGGAGATCCTGGAAACCTTCGGGGATGTGGTCGTTGCGCTGGGTCATCGAGTCCTTTCAGGGTTCGTGGTTCTTGCCTGCGGCCGGGAGACCGCCCCGACCCAGCCTCTTGCCCCCGGCGCGGTCCTCTCAGGTATGATGTTATCGACCACGGTGGGTCTCCCTCCACGGTCTCCGGCGCCCTGAGAGTGTAACCCACGTGCCCTCCGTACCTAGCTTCTGTGAGGGCAACGAAGCGATCCTGTAACCCCGGCTGGGGTTTCACGTGAAGCGGATAGTCATGTTAGTCAAGCCCGCCGACCGCTTCGGTCGCCGCTCGAACGAGTTCTCCGGTCCGCACCAGACCCTCGGCGACCATCAGGTCCGGTGCGAGAAACCGGTCCTCTTCCCCGAACGAGACCTCGCGCCGGATACGGTGGAGAACCATGTTCGTCGCCGGACCGGGTAGAAGGGGTGCCCTGAGCTCCAGGGCCTGAGCCGCGCAGAGGGCCTCGACCGCCAGGATGCGGGCGAGGTTCTCCAGCACTTGCCTGAGCTTGCGGCCCGCGCTCCAGCCCAGGGAGTTGTGGTCTTCCTGCATCGCCGAGGCGGGGAGCGACCCGACGCTCGCGGGAGCTGCGAGCCGGCGGTTCTCCTCCGCGAGCGACGCCACGGTGTAGTGGGAGATCATGAACCCCGAGTTCGTGCCAGCCCGCGGGCTGAGGAAAGGGGGCAGCCCCTGCGAGCGTGCTGGGTCGAACAACCTGTCTATGCGCCGCTCGGTTATGGCGCCGACCTCGGAGGCGCCGATGGCGAGGAAGTCGAGGGCGAAGGCTAGTGGTTCCCCGTGGAAGTTGCCAGTGCTCTCGACCCTGCCGTCAGGCAGCACGACGGGGTTGTCCGTCGTGGAGGCGAGCTCGCGCTCGGCGATACCGCGGGCGAACGCCCACGTGTCCCGCGCCGCCCCGTAGACTTGCGGGGCGCACCTCAGGGAGTAGGCGTCCTGGACGAGGTGGGGCGAGTCGCGGTGGGAGGCCACCATGGGGCTTCCTTCCAGGAGCCTGTGCAGGTTGCGGGCGCTCGCCAGTTGGCCAGGGTGTGGCCTGATGGCGTGCAGCTCCTCCCTGAAGACCCGGTCTGTGCCCAGCAGCGCCTCGACGGACATCGCCGTCGTGACGTCGGCGGTCTTCAATAGAAGCGCGAGATCCTCCAGGGCGAGAACCAACATCCCCAGCATGCCGTCCGTCCCGTTGACGAGCGCGAGCCCCTCCTTGGTCTGCAACCGCACGGGGCTCAGGCCGACCCTGTCCAGCGCCTGTTTCGCAGGGGCTACCTCGCCGTCTTCCAGCACCAGGCCCTCGCCCGTGAGACACAGCCCGACGTGGGCCAGGGGTGCCAGGTCGCCGCTCGCGCCGAGCGAGCCGTGCTCGGGGACGGCCGGGGTGACGCCCGCGTTCAGCATCGCGACGAGTGCCTCCACCAACTCGACAGAGACACCCGAGAACCCCATCGCCAGAGTCTTGGCCCTGATCACCATCATCGCTCGCACCACCTCGGGCTCCACGAACGGTCCCATTCCGGCCGCGTGGCTGCGCAGCAGCGAGTGCTGTAGTTCGCGACGTTCAGGCGTCGGGATGTGGGTCGTAGCTAGTGCCCCGAAGCCCGTGGTGACCCCGTAGACCGGGCGCTTCTCGCCGATGATCCCCTCGACGTGACGCCTGGAGGCCCGGATACGCTCCCTGGCCTCCTCGCTCAGGCTTGCCCTGGTACCGCGACGCGCCACCGCGGCCACCGACCCGAGGTCCAGACGGTCTACGCCAACTTCCACGATTCCCTCACAGCAGAGATCACCCCGTCGCCGAGACACCGCATTCTATCGCGCACGATCCTCAGGAGCCGTGACCTGGACGCCGAGCGCGGGATGAGCCCCCGACGTCCCGGCATCCGTTCTTCCAGACGCGTGGTTACATCACGAACACCGGTTCGTAGGTCGGGTCTGTGAGAGCGGGCCGGTCGGGACGGAACGCCCCGATCCCGTACTCCGTCTCGCCGCGGACCGCGAGCTGGCTGAGGATCTTGCCGACGAGGCTGGCGAACTTGAAGCCGTGACCGGCTCCGTTGAAGACGGAGACCTGGGGCAGTCCGGGCAGCGTGCCGAGCACGAACTCGCGGTCAGGGGGCATGTCGTAGAGGCAGGTCTTCGTGTAGAGTTCGGGTCCCACCGAGCCTGGGATGTACCGCTCGAGGAAGGTCCGCAGGTTCGTGCGGACGCGCTCGTTGGGCTCGAATGTGCGGGTATCCACCGTAACGACGTCGCCGCCCACGTCCTGGCCTGCCTTCGTCGCAGGCTCGCCGTAGACGGGGAGCCCGTAGAAAGAGCTCTCGGGACCGCCGTGCCAGATCCAGACCGGAAACCGCCCTGGCGAGAACTCCTCGAGGTCCGCGGTTCTGAAATATGTGACCTGCTCCTGGGTGCACGTTATCGGTATCTCGGCCCCGACGTGCCTGAGCACCTGGTTGGTCCAAGCGCCCGCCGCGACGACGAGCCGACGCGCCGAGAAGGTGCCCTTGTTCGTCGCCACCGCCACACCGTCACCCGAGGTGCTCACGCCACGCACCGGCGTGTTCTCAAGGATCGTCGCGCCGCGCGCGCGGGCGAGGGCGACGTGGGCGGCGTTGGCTCTTGCGGCGTCCACGATGCCGGCGTCCTCCTGGAAGACGGCGCGCACGTCCTCTCCGAGCCTGAACTGCGGGAAGCGGTCCATTACCTCGTCCGCGGAGAGCTCCTCGTACGGGATGCCTGCCGTGCGCATCGCGCTGGCGTACTGGTTGACGTATTGCGGCTCGCCGTCTGCGGGCTCGAGGTCCAGGCCCCCCGCCTTTATGACGAGCCGGGTACCTGACTCCTCCTCCACCTCGGCCCAGGCTGCGTAGGTGTGGGGTGTGAGGGCGGTGTAGACAGGGGCGTGGTAGGAGAGGCGGATAATGCGCGAGTGGTCCTCGGAGCCGCCGCGCTCGTGCCCGAGATGGTACTGCTCGAGGGCGAGCACGTCACCTCCATCCTCGCGGGCAAGCCAGTAGGCGGCCGCGCTCCCGACGCCGCCGCAGCCGACGATTGCGTACTCGAAGTCCCTCTTCACTCGCTAATCGGCCGGTGCAGCTCGTAGCCGGACTGGGCCTTGCCAGTCTTCGAGCGCCACTCGCGCTCCTGTGTCGGTAGCTTGCCGAGGGCCCGGGCCATCTCCCGCACGTGGGCTGCGACCGAGCCGCAGCACGAGCCTATGTAGCCGTAGCCCAGCTCGCGCGCCGTGGTCGCGAAATCCCCGAACGCGCCTCTCGGGAGCGTGATCTTCTCTAGCTCGTATGGGAACTCCGGCAAGGAGACGAAGTTCGGCTGATCGGCCGGACC
>DASTQK010000046.1:0-4055 GCA_035761765.1 Rubrobacteraceae bacterium | reverse complement strand
GGGCTTCTGGCGCTAGTCGGGATCCTTGCCACCGAACACGCGTGGGTCGAGGCCCCGCAGCTCATCCCGCTCGCCTGAAGAAGGCGCATCGGCCAGGCACCTGGACAAGGAGAACGCAATGGCGATACGTAAAGAGCCGGGCAGATCCTTCATCGAGCGTGTGGCGACGGCGCTGAAGCTGATCCCGAACGTGGACCAGCCGGAGTCGGACGGCGTTGGGCGCCTGGTTGCGGGCTCCGCGCTTACGAACTACCCGCCGCCGGACCGCTGGGACGACTGGACGGAGTACGAAGCGCGGGGGTGGACGCGAAAGAGGAAACGTAGCTATCAGATCGTCCCGACCGTCTGCTTCAACTGCGAGTCGGCGTGCGGGCTCCTGGCTTACGTGGACAAGGAGAAGAAAGCGGTCAGGAAGTTCGAGGGGCATCCGCTGCACCCGGGGAGTCGGGGCCGCAACTGCGCCAAGGGGCCGGCGACCATCAACCAGGTCAATGACCCGAACCGCATCCTCTACCCGATGAAGCGCAAGGGAAAGCGCGGCAGCGGCGAGTGGGAGCGGGTGAGCTGGCACGACGCGCTGGCGGACATCAGCGGGCGGATACGGAAGGCGCTCCACGAGGAGCGGCGCACAGAGATCATGTACCACGTCGGACGACCCGGATTCGAGCACCAGCACATGGAGCGAGTCTTCCGCGCCTGGGGCATCGACGCCCACAACTCGCACACCAACGTTTGCTCCAGCGGCGGACGCTTCGGCTACCAGCTCACCGGCGGCTTCGACCGTCCCGCCCCAGACTACGCCAACGCCAGGGCCATAGTCCTTATCAGCGCGCATCTGGAGAGCGGCCACTACTTCAACCCGCACGCGCAGAGGATCATCGAGGCGAAGACGAAGGGCGCCAAGCTCATCGTCATGGACCCGAGGCTCTCCAACTCCGCCTCCATGGCGGACTACTGGCTCCCCACCCGTCCCGGCTCGGAGGCGGCGATCCTGCTGGCTGTAGCGAACGTGATCCTGAGCGAGGGGCTCTACGATGCCGAGTACCTCTACGACTGGACGAACTGGCGCGAGTACCTGCGCGAGAAGTGCCCGAAGAGGGACCCGGAGTCCTTCGAGGACTTTATCGAGGGGATGAAGGAAGAGTACGCCGGGTACACGCCGGAGTACGCCGCAGCGGAGAGCGGGGTGCCGGCGGAGAGGATCCTGGAGGTCGCCCGCGTGATCGGGAACGCGGCCCCCGCCGTCGCGGCCCACACCTGGCGTGCGGCGTGCGCTGGCAACCTGGGCGGCTGGGCGGTCTCCCGCGCCCTCTCGTTCGTCAATGTGCTCACCGGGAGCTGGGGACGTCCCGGCGGAACGAACCCGAACGGCTGGAACAAGTGGCTGCCGCACTTCTGGGAGGAGGCGCCGCCCCAGCCCGCGTGGAACGAGCTCACCTACCCTAACGAGTACCCGCTCGCGGCCAACGAGATGAGCTTCCTCCTGCCGTACTTCCTCATGGAGGGCCGCCGCACGCTGGAGGTCTACTTCAGCCGCGTCCTCAACCCTGTGTGGACCTACCCGGATGGCTTCTCCTGGGTCGAGGCGCTAACGAACGAGGATTACATCGGCTGCCATGTCGCCCTCACCCCGACCTGGAACGAGACGGCGTACTTCGCCGACTACGTGCTCCCTCTGGGGCACGGACCGGAGCGTCACGACGTAATGAGCCAGGAGACCCACGCAGGGGTCTGGCTCTCGTTCCGCCAGCCGGTCTTGCGGGAGGCGGCGCGGCGTCGTGGAGAGGACGTCGAGCACACCTACGAGACGAACCCCGGAGAGGTCTGGGAGGACGACGAGTTCTGGATCGAGCTGAGCTGGCACATAGACCCGGACGGCGCGTTGGCCATCCGGCGGCACTTCGAGAGTCCCTACGAGCCAGGCAAGAAGCTGACCGTGGACGACTACTATCGCTACCTCTTCGAGAACGAGGTGCCGGGCCTGCCCGAGCGCGCCGCCGAAGAGGGGCTCAGCCCACTCGACTATATGCGCAAGTATGGGGCCTTCGAGGTGAAGAGCGCCGTCTACGAGCGCAACATGCGCGAGCTGTCTTCGGATGAGCTGCAGGGCGCCCGCGTCGAGCCCGACGACACGATCACGACAGAGAGGAGCCGGACCGAGGGCGCCCTGAGGGCCAACCGCCTGATGCCCCACCTCGGGGTGCAGGTCGGGGGCAAGGCGCGCGAGGGTTACCCGACGCTCTCTGGCAAGCTGGAGGTCTGGTCACCGACGATGGCGGCGTGGGGATGGCCCGAGTACGCGACGCCCACCTATATCAAGAGCCACGTCCACCCGGATAGCCTCGAGGAAGGACAGCTCGTCCTTAACGCCACCTACCGGCTGCCGACCCTCATACACACCAGAAGCGGCAACTCCAAGTGGCTCAACGAGATCTCCAACAAGAACCCCGTCTGGATCCACCCGGACGACGCCGAGCCGCGCGGTATCGAGACGGGAGACCTGATCCGGGTCGTCACCGAGATCGGATACTCAGTCAACCACGCCTGGGTTACGCAAGGCATCGCGCCCGGCGTCGTGGCCTGCTCCCACCACCTCGGACGCTGGCGCCGTAAGGACGACAAGGCCGACAGGTGGAGTAACTCTCTCGTGGACATAACGCGCGACGAGAACGGCTGGAAACTGCACCAGCTCGAAGGCCCCGGTCCCTACGAGAGCACAGACCCGGATACCAGCCGTATCTTCTGGAGCGACGGCGGCGTGCACCAGAACCTGACCTTCCCGGTCCACCCCGATCCCGTAAGTGGCATGCACTGCTGGCACCAGGCAGTCTACGTGGAGAAGGCCCAGCCCGGCGACCAGTACGCCGACGTCTACGTGGACACCGAGAAGAGCAAGGAAGTCTACCGTCGCTGGCTCGCGATGACCCGGCCAGGCCCGCTGGAGGACGGACTGCGCCGTCCGCAAATCTTCGACCGTCCCTACCGGCCCGACGAGGAATTCTTCTACACCGAGGCGGCACGCAACGGCGCTTTGAATCCCGAGCGTTAGACCTCTGTTCCCGGCACAGGTTGTTTTTCTAACTACATAGTAATATAGTTATTCAAGTTTGGAAGGCTGGTAGTGGCGGGAGGTCCTTCGAGGGCAATGGCTGAAGTGATCAGGGGATTGCAGGTGCGGAGGGTCTGCGGGGGTACGAGCCCACGGTTGCCGGTGGGCCTGGAGCAAAAGAGGAGTTAACGATGCTTTTCCAGCGGATTTACGATGAGGATCTGGCGCAGGCGAGCTACTTTATAGGCTGCCAGGCGAGCGGGGAGGCGCTCGTAGTTGACCCCCGCCGCGACGTCCGGGTCTACCTGGAGGAAGCCGAGAAAAACGACATGAGGATCACGGCTGTCACCGAGACCCACATCCACGCCGACTACCTCTCGGGCTCGAGGGAGCTGGCTGCCACCACGGGGGCCACGCTCTACCTCTCAGATGAGGGGGACGAGGAGTGGAAGTACGGCTTCGAGGGCGAGAAGCTTTATGACGCAGACGAGATCCGGATAGGGAACGTCACGCTAAAGGCCCTCCACACCCCTGGCCACACACCTGAGCATCTCTCGTTTGTGGTTACAGACGGGGCGACCACAGAGGAGCCCGGCTTTGTGCTCACGGGGGACTTCGTGTTTGTTGGGGACCTCGGACGCCCTGACCTGCTAGACGAGGCGGCTGGCGGCAAAGACACCCGCTACGTTGGAGCGAAGCAGATGTTCTGGAGTCTGGGGGAGAAGTTCCTCACCCTCCCGGACTACGTGCAGGTCTGGCCGGGCCACGGAGCGGGGAGCGCGTGCGGCAAGGCGCTCGGGGCGCTCCCCAGCTCGACTGTAGGTTACGAGCGACTCTTCTCCTGGTGGGGCGACTATGTGCAAAGGGGCGATGAGGAGAGCTTTGTGGATGCGCTGCTCGAGGGCCAGCCTGATGCTCCTCTGTACTTTGGGCGCATGAAGCGTCAGAACAGGTCGGGACCTGCCCTTCTGGGCGAGCGTCCCGCGCTCAAGAATTACGAGCCCCT
>DASTQK010000045.1:0-8786 GCA_035761765.1 Rubrobacteraceae bacterium | reverse complement strand
GGCGCGGCTGCGGGTTCTTCCACTTGAAGTAGGTCGGGAAGCCGCCGCCCCCGGCCCCCACGATGCCGGCCTGGCGCATGATCTCGACGGCCTCTTCCTTGCTTAGCGCCTTTACCTCGTCGAGAGTGCGCTGCTTGAACTCTGCCAAAGTCTTCGCCTCCGTGAACTCTATACGTCAGGTACTTGCTGTTGCAAATCACGCTTAACTGTTACGCGCAGTATAACCTTTGCGCCTGTTTGTGGCTAGTTGGAGCAACGACGGCCTGATACACTCTCCCGTAGTCATGAAGCTCTCCAAGCGCCAATCCAACTTCCTCCTGGCGGCGGGGCTCTTCACGCTCTTCTCGTGGCTCACTCGGGCCTACACCTGGTACGCCAACGACCTGCAGAGCGAGCCTTACCTTGCCCTGTTGCACTTCCCGATCATCATCATATTCCTGGTTATCGGCGGCTACATCACGTACCTGGGAGTAAGGGGCCGCAGAGCGAGCTAGCACGCTGCCGAAGGCTGGAGCGCGCTAACGGCTCATCACCACTTCGGCGGGTAGTTAAGTCCTTCCTGGCGGGTCTCAGGCAGGTCGCTTGCCGCGAAGTTCGGAACTGCCCGGCGCAGGAGCTCGAGCGACCTGCCCGCCTCCTGGCTCTTGGCGTGAAAGACCATCGTGTCCACCAGCTCGGAGAGGGCGGGATCTTCGGACGGGCTCGAGTTCTCCGAGACGAGCCTGAAGACCATCGGGTGATCGGTCTGCCTGCGCTCCTCGCCCTCCTCGAAGAGCTCTTCCTTGAGTTTCTCACCGGGGCGCAGTCCGATGAACTTGATCTGGACCTTGGGGGCGCCCATGATCTCGATCATCTTCCTGGCGAGGTCGGTGATACGCACGGGGCGGCCCATCTCGAGGACGTAGGTGCCGTAGGCGTCGGCCATCGCGCCGGCCTGCAGGATCAGGGACACCGCCTCGGGGATGGTCATAAAGTACCGGATCATCTCGGGGTGAGTAACGGTGACGGGGCCGCCGGCCTCTATCTGCTGTTTGAAGGTCGGCACCACGGAGCCGCGGCTTCCGAGCACGTTGCCGAAGCGGACCGAAGCGTAGACCGTCTCGGGGTACTCGTCCGCTATCTCTTTGACGAGCATCTCCGAGAGCCGCTTGGTCGCGCCCATGACGTTCACCGGGTTGACGGCCTTGTCCGTGGAGACGTTGATGAACTTGCTGGCTCCGTAAGCGCCGGCCGCCCTGGCGACGTTGCTGGTACCGAAGACGTTGTTGGTTATGGCCTCCGTGGCCTGCAGCTCCATCATCGGCACGTGCTTGTAGGCTGCGGCGTGGAAGACCAGCTGTGGCCGGAAGCGCTCGAAGACGAAGCTCACGCGCTCGGGGATCGTGACGTCGCCAACGAAGACCTCAGCGTCGTAGAAGTCCTCGCGCCTGAGCTCCTGATTCAGGTAGTAGAGCCCGCTCTCGTCCCTATCGAGCAGTATCAAGCGAGCAGGACCGAGGCGCGAGATCTGGCGAGAGAGCTCCTTGCCGATGGATCCGCTGGCGCCGGTTACGAGCACCCGCTTGCCGTTGATGTAGCCCGAGAGGGCGTCGAGGTCTATGTCTACCGGCTCGCGGCCAAGGAGGTCCTCTATCTGGAGCTCGCGCAGTTTGATGGTCCCCTCGGCCAGAAACTCGCCGAGGTCCGGCATCACCTTCACCTCGGCGGAGGTCTGGGTGGAGGTGCGCCAGATCCAGTCCATCTCCTCCCGGCTGGCCTGAGGCTTGGCGACAATGACCTGGTCTATACCGTGCCTGGTGATGAGCCCTTCGAGGTCCTCGACGACCCCGAGGACCGGCGCGCCCTCTATGTGTCTGCCGACCTCCTCGCGCGAGTCGCTTATAAAGCCGACGACCTGCGTCTCCATGGTCGCCGAGCGCCAGATGTGCCCTGCGAGCGCCACCCCTGCCTCTTCGGTCCCCACGATGGCCGCCCGTGTCTGGCGCCCCACCTCCCTCAGGGACATCTCGTAGAAGACCCGCGGGTAGAGACGCACGGCGACGAGCTGCACGAAGGCCAGGACCGAACCCATCAAGATGACCCCGAGCGGGATCGGGTTGAAAGCCATGATCCTGAGCCCGTACGGTCCGACCGCGAAGTCCGCGATAAAGAGTCCGCCCGCGGCAATGGCGGTCGCGCTCGCCACCCGGACGCCCTGGTAGATGCCGGTGTAACGCAGGATGCTCCGGTAGACCCCGCTCTCGTTGAGGAGCAGCACGAAGGCCAGCGCCGCGAAGATCGCGAACGGCCAGAACATGCTCCAGAACGCCGGGTCGACGTTGCCGGCGAACCGGAAAAGCAGCGCGACGGCGAACGACTCTACGACTATCGCGGCGTCCACCAGCATCGCCGCGCCGCGCCTGAACGCGGGCGGAGATTGCCGGAAGACCCGCTGCATCCAGCCAGCCGGCCTCGCGAGCCTCTCCCCCATCCTCTGAAAAAGCCACATAGAGCCACATTCTAGTCTGGATGCAGCCTTTCAGCAATGAACACGGGAGAAACCTATAGCCTGACCAGCCGCGGCAGCATCGCGAGGGCGACGCAGCACGCGAGCGCGAGCGCGGTGCCGGCGAGCGTCGAGGCACCCGCTACCAGCAGCGCCGCGAAGCCCGCTATGACGCCGGCACCGTAGTAGAGGTTGCTCGTGCGCCGGTGCATGGCCGTAGTCGGCGTTATGCGCTGGTAGATGTGCTCGCGGTGGGCGGAGAAGATATTCTTGCCAGCTCCCGTTCGCAGCCGTCTCACCAGCGTATAGGCGGTGTCGAACAGGAGCGGCGTGAAGACCAGGACTCCAGCGACGAACCCCAGAGGCGTCCAGCCGCCCCCCGGCACCGGGGCGTAGAGAGCGACCGCCGCGAGACCAAAGCCAAGGAAGTACGCTCCCGAGTCGCCGAGGAAGATCGAGGCCGGGTTTATGTTCCAGATCAGGAACCCCGCCGAAGCCCCGATCAGGGCCGCCAGGAACGCCTCTCCCGTCAGCGCCAAGAGGAAGAACGCGTTGACTATCGCCACCCCCCCTATGAAGCCATCTATGCCGTCCATGAAGTTGAAGGCGTTGGACAGTGCCACGATCCAGAGCACCCCGACGGCGAGGCCCGCGACACCCCATGCCCCTGGGGCTTCGGAGATGATCTCGGGAGGATAGAGGAGCAGGAGGCCAGCGGCGACGAGCGTCTGGGCGGCGGCCTTCGCGCCGAAGTGCAGGTCCGAGAGGTCGTCCGCGAGACCGACGGCCCCGATGAGGGTTGCCGCCACGAGCAGCGGCCATGTCCCTTCGGGACGAAGAATGGCGAACCCGACCCAGGTCCCGAGCACTATCGCGACCCCACCGAGCCGCGGGGTGGGGACCTCGTGCGAGCTGCGCAGGTTGGGCACGTCCAGCAGGTTCCGCCCTACGGCGAAGCCTACGAGCAGCGGGACCAGGGCCCCTGCGACCAGGAACGCCATCCCGCCCGCGACCACGCTCACGCGCGCACCAGCCCCAGCTCCTTGAGACGCGCTACCTCCAGCGCCACGCCCTCCCCGAAGCTGCGCGGCGCGTAGCCGAGCTCCCTCTCAGCCCTAGCATAAGAATAAGCCTTATCCTCCCTGAGCCTGAGCACCTGCTCGGAGGTGACCGGGAGCGGCAACCGCAGCGCCTCCGCCGCGGCGAGGACGCGGCGCGCCGGCTCGAGCGGCAGCCGGACGATGCGCGGCTTCCTCCCCAGAGCGCCTGCAGCGGTCTCGACCATCTCGAGGTAGGTCAGGGGCTCGGCGCCGGGCAGGTCGTAGCTCCGCCCGACGGCAGCAGGCCGCACGAGGGCCTCGTAGACCCCCCTGGCGCAGTCCTCGTAATAGACCGGTTGCCAGAGATTCTCCCCCGAACCGAACATCGGGAAGAGGGGCGAGCGGTCCAGGAAGCGCAAGAGGCGGTGCACGTTCCTGTCCCGCTCGGAGCCGTAGATCATGGACGGCCGCGCGATGGTGTACGCGAGCCCGCTCGCGCGCACCAGCTCCTCCATCCGCAGCTTGGGAGCCGCCCTGAAGGCGTAGGCCGAGTGCGCGCTCGTGCTGCCGACTACGACGAGGCGCAGATCGCTCCTTCCGCGCGCCGCCTCGAGGATCGCGGGCGAGTACTCGATCCCCGCGGCGTGTACGAGCGCCTCCACGCCAGAGAGAGCGCGCGCGAGCGCCGCCGCGTCGCCCGCGTCCGCGCGGACCAGCCCGGCGCGGCTCAGGTCCAGCCGCGAGACGCGAGGTGAGCCCGCGCGCACCAAGCAGCGCACCTCGTGCCCGTGTGCGAGCAGCACTTCGAGGAGCGCGCCGCCGAGCAGGCCGGTAGCCCCCGTGAGGAGAACCTTCACGGCTCTCCTCAGAGGCGCGAGGACATCCGGTAAGGGGGGCCTTCGATCACCGGCCGCGGTTCACCCGCCCCCCACTATCTCCACGGAGACGGCCCGGTTCACATCGTTCTTGGTGACGTAACCGATCTTGGCCGACTGCCCTGGCTGGATGTCGGAGAGCTCGGCATCCTGGTCGTTGACCTGGACCTCGGCGTTCTTGCGGACTTTGAAGGTTATCTGATCCCCGCCCTGCGCCTCGTAGCTGGGCTTCAACACTACCTTTCTACTCTCGGGCTCGACGCTCTCGATAGTCCCGAGCGCCACCTTCTCCGGCGAGCGCCCCTGATCCTCGTCCTCGCCGGCCTGCTGCCCACCTCCGCCTTGCTGCTCGCCCTGTTGTTCGTCTCCACCCTGCGCTCCACCGTTCCCGGACTGCTCTCCCCCACCACCGCATCCTACGAGCGAGCCAAACAGCAAGCCGAGCACAACCAGTATGGTAACCGCCGGAGATGTCTTTGTACGCACGGAACCTCCCCGTTCTGAAGCGTATCCTACGGCGTCAAAACTAGCAGAGCTTAACGTAGGTTGCCAGCAAAGCGCACCCGCGCCCCTGTTCACCCGGCGAGCGAACGCGTATATTCTGGATGCCGGCGTGAGAAGAACGAGAGGAGACGGCACGATGCCTTCCAGGCTAGGTCAGAGGGCGCGGTGGGTCTGGCGTCGTGCCGCCGCCAGGTACCCGTGGCTGGCCGCCATGAGGCGCCGGCTTACCGCCGCGGTGGTGAGCAGGGCAAGGCCAGCCGCGTCCTCCAACCTCGAAGAAGGCGTCAACCCCGCGAACATCGTCTGGATCTTCTGCGTCGCCCGCAGCGGGAGCACCTGGCTGGCCGATATGATGGGCGACCTCAGAGGCCACAAAGTGTGGAAGGAGCCGAGGGTCGGCCACCTCTTCGGGGAGTTCTACGTAAACACTCCGAAGGAGAAGACGCTGTCGGCCAACTTCATCATGGGCGAGCCGACCCGCGACGGCTGGATCTCCGCGATAAGGAACTTCGTCCTGACCGGCGCCCGGCACGCTTTCCCCTTCCTCGGCCCTGAGAACTACCTCGTCGTCAAGGAGCCGGGGGGTGGTGTGGGTGCGCCGTTCCTGATGGAGGCTCTGCCAGAGAGCCGCATGATCCTCCTGGTGCGCGACCCCCGCGACGTGGTGGCGTCTTCCCTGGACGCGACGAGGAAGGAGAGCTGGCAGAGATGGGGAGGCGGCTCCGGAGGCAGGAGCCTCTCGGATGAGCGCCCGGAGGCCGTGGCACGCCGGTCTGCCAAGAAGTACTTGCGGAACTTGGAAAACGCCCGCCGCGCCTTCGACGCCCACGCAGGTCCCAAAGCGGTCGTCCTCTACGAAGAGCTGAGGTCCGACACTTTAGAGACCATGCGGCGCCTGTACTCGGCTCTCGGGATAGAGGTGTACGATAAGGAGCTGGCGCGGGCCGTGGAGAGGCACACCTGGGAGACGATCCCCGAGGACATGAAAGGTCAGGGCAAGTTCTACCGCAAGGCCTCTCCGGGTGGCTGGCGCGACGACCTGACGCCCAGGCAGGCGAAGATAGTCGAAGAGATAACCGCCCCCGTCATGGGTGAGTTCTACCCTCCAGAAGCCAGATGACAGGCTTGCCAGAGTCCCTACCTCACAGAAACATCCGGGCCTGGATACGCTATCATACGGCGCATGTTGAAGAGACTGGCCTTACGCACCGGGATGATCAAACTCTCCAAGAGGGACAGAAACATCGTGCTCACGGGGCCCGGACGCAGTGGTACCACACTGACCTGCTTTCTGCTCAACAAGCTACCCGACGCTGTGGCCCTCAGCGAGCCCATATCCCCAGGAAAGTACGCCGACCGCATGCCGGACCACGAGGCCGTCGTGGACGGGATAGAAGAGTACTACCGCGACATGCGCAAGATGGCGCTAGTTGAGGGGCTCGTGATCAGCAAGCACTCGGGCGGCATGGTCCCAGATAACAGCAAGGGGATGAAAGACGGCGTCCGCCAGCGCATAGTGGACAAAGGGAAGATATCGGTGGGCAAAGACCTCTCGCCGGATTTCTACCTGGCCATAAAGCAGCCGGGGATGTTCACCGCCCTGCTCCCAACCCTGGCAGAGCGGTTCTCGTGCTTCGCCATCGTGCGCAATCCTTTGGCCATCATGGCCTCCACGAGTACCCTGCAACAGCCGAACAAACGCCGCAAGAACCCTTCCGCGAAGAGAAGGTATGATCCAAAACTGGGAAGCCGCCTGGAAAAGAACAAGAGGGAAGGCGCGGACAAGATAGGCCAACGCCTCCTGAGGCTCCACTATGCTTTCGAGCGCTACCAGCAGGTACTGCCCGAGACCCACATACTTCGTTACGAAGACATCTGCAGCACCCGCGGCAAGGCCCTAAAGGTCATCGTGCCGAGCGCCGAAGGACTCGACGAACCGCTCGAGAACAAGAACCTGAACCCGCTCTATCCCCGCGACAAGGTGTTCCGGTTCGGCGAGAGGCTTCTCGAGAGCGAGGGCGCCTACTGGAACTTCTACTCGCGCGAGGACGTCGAAGAGATCATGAACGGGCTCTAGTAGCCCGTCAACTCGCGATCTGTACCGAGGACAAGGGGCCGCTCTGAAACCGCGGCCGCTCTGAAACAGACTCGAATTCACCGGTCCAACGTTCCCACATCGCCGTCTCCCACAAAGGGTGCGGGATGAACTCCTCTTCCGGAGGATCATCGATAAGTCGGTTGGCGCAGTAGAGCCAGAAGGAGGCGTAGCCGCCAAAGCGCTCGCTCAGGCGCGCTATCTCCTCCCGGTAGGCTCGCGCCAGGTGCACGGCGAACCTCGTGGGGATCGTGTCCTGGAGGCCCGGGTGGATCTTGCGCGTTATGTTCCCGTACTTGACGGAAGGATCCACACCGAGGAAACCGTAGAGGCTCTTGAGCAGCTCGCCGGGGAAGAAATGTATGTCCTCGAGGAACCCGACAAAGATCTGCTCTTCAGGATAGAACGCTCCCCAATTCTCCAGCGTGCGCAAGTAATCCGTCCTCATTCGCGATCCTTCGTTATCGAATCGACGGTAGAATTTCCTGTCCTTGAGCTCGTCCACGGACTGTCCTCTGAGCCTGAGCCTCATATCCATGGCGGACCACGGCCTCTCTATGGGATTGCGCATCATGAAGATTATCCTCGCGTGCGGCATGAGCTCGTGGACGTGGGCGATGGTGTCCGTCTCCAGTATCGCGTAGTCCGGCGTAGTCTCGCCCGTGAGCCTTCCCTTGCCTTGCTCGAAGAGGGAGGCGTACCACACGTCGCCCGGTCTCTTGAAGAAGTACCTGAGATCCCACACGATATCCTGCCACGAGACCTTCCTCGGCAACCTCTTGAACCTGGCTCCGACCTGCCGGCGCCACCGTTTGTCGATCGGCCGGTTCCCGAGCAGCCTGGACCAGAGGCCGCCCCGCTGTCTGATCTTCTCGTCGAAGTAGTGGAGCTCTTTCTCCTTCGGCATCCAGATCTGGGGGTGGGCCTGGAGGTTGCGGTGCAACCACGTAGTGCCCGCCTTCTGAGCCCCTATTCCGATGAAGTCCGGAAACGTCAAGCCGATCTCACGTCGCGACCTGAATGGAGGCCAGAGGTCCGCTGTGTATCCCGTTCTCCGAAGAGCCCCCCGCACCGCTCGCCCACTCTTCCCACAAAGACGACTCGAACATCGGATAAGGCATGTTCCTCTCTTCCGGAGGATCATCGATAAGTCGGTTGGCGCAGTAGAGCCAGAAGGAGGCGTAGCCGCCAAAGCGCTCGCTCAGGCGCGCTATCTCCTCTCGGTAGGCGCGCGCCAGGTGCACGGCGATCTTTGTCGGCATGCTACCTGCCGACCTGGAATGGACCTTTTTTTCGGTGAGCGGGGGATCGAAAGATGGGTCCACACCCAGGAAACCGTAGAGGCTCTCGAGCAGCTCGCCGGGGAAGAAATGTATATCCTCGAGGAACCCGACAAAGATCTGCTCTTCTGAGTAGAACGCTCCCCAGTTCTCGAAGGTCCTCAGGTAATTAGACAGTTTCCACATGCTGTCGCGCTCGCTCCTCTGGAACAGTTCCTCCTCGGAGACGGATTCAGCGGATCCCTTCTTTGCCCTGTCGAAGCTCATCACGGTCTGCGACCAGACGCGTTCTATAGGGTTGCGCATAAAAAAGACGATCTTCGCGTGCGGCATGAGCTCGTGGACGTGAACGACGCTGTCCCGGTCGAGGACCGAATAAGCGGGGGTGATCTCCCCCGCAACCTTTCCCTTTTTCGGCTCGAACACCGAGGCGTACCACTGGTCGTTGTACGGTAACATGTAGTACTTGAAGTCCCAGAGAAGATCGCGAAGAGAGGGCTTCTTGAT
>DASTQK010000044.1:0-5340 GCA_035761765.1 Rubrobacteraceae bacterium | reverse complement strand
CCCTCTACCCGCACCAGTGGAGCTGGGACAGCGCGTTTATCGCGCTGGGTCTGGCGCACGTGGACAACAGGCGTGCCAGAGACGAGCTCGAGTCGCTCTTCGCGAGCCAGTGGGCCACCGGCAAGGTGCCACACATCGTCTTCGACCCCGAGGCCCCGCCAAGAAGCTACTTCCCCGACGCGGAGCGGTGGAACTCCTCTGCGCTCTCCCGGGACGCTCCCTCGGGCTCCCACACGAGCGGCCTGTGTCAGCCACCGGTACACGCTATAGCCGTCCGGCGTATCTGGGAGACCTCCCGCGGCAAGGAGGCTGAAAGGGTCGAGCGCGCGAGGCGCTTTCTGCGCGCCAACTACCCTCGCCTGTTCTCCTGGCACCGCTACCTGGCGACCGCGCGTGACCCGGAGGGCTCGGGGCTGGTGACGATCTACCATCCCTGGGAGAGCGGCACGGACAACTCTCCACGCTGGGATGACGCTCTGGAGAGCCTAGAGGTCGGAGACCTTCCGCCCTACACCCGCTACGACCTGCAGCATGTCGCGGACCCCTCTCACCGCCCCAGCAACGAGGAGTACGACCGCTACCTGTGGCTCCTGGAGCTCCTGAAGAGGGAGCGTTACGACGAGGCGGAGATCTACGACTCCCACCCGTTCCTGGTGAAGGACGTGCTCTCCAGTGCCATCCTGGTGGCGGCCAACGAGGCATTGCTCGAGATAGCGCGGGTGGTTGAGGCCTCCGAGGAGGATGTGGCGCTCATAGAGGGCTGGATCTCTCGCGGGCGCGCGGGCCTCGCCGAGCAGTGGGACCCGGACCTCGGGCTCTGCCTCGACCGCGACGTGCTCACGGGGAAACCACTGCGCGTCCGTACGATAGCCGGCTTCGCGCCGCTTATCGCCGGTGGCCTCACCGAAGAGCGCCTGGCGGACCTGCTCGAGGTCCTCGACTCCCCGGCTTTCGCAGGTAACCCTGACCTGCACCGACCGCTTCCGCCCTCCACGAGCCCGGACGAGCCAGCCTTTCACCCCCGCAGCTACTGGCGGGGACCCGTCTGGCCGGTCGCGAACTGGCTGTTGTGGTGGTCTTTGATCCGCGCAGGCGAGGCAAGCCGGGCGGCTCAGATACGCCGCGAGACCCTCGCGCAGCTCGCCGAGAGCGGCTTCGCGGAGTATTTCGAGCCGTTCACCGGCGAGCCTCTGGGCTCCCTCGAGCAGTCCTGGACCGCCGCTATCGCCCTCGACATGCTCGCCGTGGAGAGCAAGAGCAACTGACCCGCACCGAGGCGGGAACTTCGCCCGAGCGAGAGCAAGGACGGCGGTAATCGCGAGGTTGTACGAACCGGATTACCTGACCCTGGGTACTCGTGGATTTCGATCGCTGCAACGAGGCTGCGTCTACCTCATGGATTATGATTAGCGGGTGAACGCCGACGGAGACAGACCGGAAGCCGGGATGGGTCTCCCCCACGAAAACCTGGCGGCGCGCCTGAGAGAAGCGGTCGGGCGGCCGCTCGACTCCTGGCGCGAGGTCTATGAGAGCTTCTCGCCCGTGGACGTGGAGACGGGGAAGCGGCGGCCGCGTATACCCCCGCCCGGCGCGGACTCGCGGCGAGCGGCCGTTCTCGTGCCGGTTCTGCTCGAGCCGGAGGGGGCGCATCTCGTCTATACGGTGAGGCGGGATCATCTCCCGGACCACGCGGGACAGATCTCTTTTCCCGGAGGCAGCGTGGACCCGGCCGACGGGTCGCTGCTGGAGACCGCGCTGCGTGAGGCGGAAGAGGAGATAGACCTGAGCCCCGATCTGGTCGAGGTGGTGGGGGAGCTCGAGGAGATGTACATCCCTCCCTCCGGCTTCCGTGTTAGACCGTTTGTGGGCTTGCTACCGCCGGAGGCCGAGATGGAGCTCGCCCCGGACGAGGTGGAGGAGATCTTCACCGTCTCGCTCGACGACCTGATGCGCCCGCAGACTTTTCGCAGGGTGCCGTGGAGGTACGAGGACCGCGACTACGTGGTGCCAGTCTTCGCCATCAAAGGTCCGCCGCAGCGTAATATCTGGGGCGCTACCGCCGCTATGACCGCCTCGCTTCTCGCCCGGTTGGGCTGGCAGGGTTACCGCGCGAGCTAGGATCTCCCGGGAGCGAAATCTCTGGCCGCCACCGCCCTCGCCGCTCTCCTCCTGGTCCTCACCTCTCTGCGCTGAGAGATACCCGAGAATCTCTCCAGTCCACCTCGAGTACACGATATGACCGTGGCAAACACGGCCCGTACCTGCTATGCTGCCTCTGTAACTTACACTGTAAGTAAGATTTGGTGAGGCTGGAGGATCGTACTTTGGCTGGAGACGGGTGCGGGGGTCTTGGCGGCGGGGCGAGCTATTCGTTTTCTTCGTTGCGGGGACGGTGGGTGCTGCACCCGCGGCACCGGCTTGATATCCGAGTGCGCGATCTCATTTTCGGGCTCACGGCATGTGTCTGGGCTCTTGGGCGCGGTCGGCTCGCTGCGGGGGTCGTGCGTGCGCTCTCGCCGGGGGAGGACGTGCTGGTGTGCTTCTCGGTGCGTTCGGGGCTTGACCTGCTTCTCGAGGCGCTCGGTGAGGAGCTGGGTGGGGAGGTCATCGTCTCCGCCGTCACCCACCCGGACATAGTCAGGATCATCGAGGGGCATGGCCTGAGTGCGGTGCCCCTAGATATCGCGCCTTCGACCCTCGAGCCCCGGATCGAGCTTCTGGAGGCGGCTCTCTCTCCCCGGACCCGCGCTGTCCTGGTCGCGCAGCTCTTCGGTGGGCGCTTCGATCTCTCTCCAATCGCCGCCTTTGCCCGGAGGCACGGCTTGTTACTGATAGAAGACTGCGCCCAGGCCTTCCGTGGTCCCGAAGACGCCGGAGACCCTCTGGCCGACGTCTCCATGTTCAGTTTCGGCTCCATCAAGACGACGACGGCGGTGGGTGGAGCGGTTTTGCGGGTGCGCAATCCCGACCTCCTGGCGGCGATGCGCAAATTACAGGAAGGTTGGCCCGTCCAGAGCCGACGCCGGTACGCTGGGCGACTGATCAGGACGCTATCTCTCGTGTTAGTGGGGAACCCGCTCGTGTACGGGCTCCTGGCCTGGGGCTGCGAGGTAGCCGGTCGCGACCTCGACGCCGTGGTGAACGGTGCCATCAGAGCTTTCCCACACGAGGGGAGCGAGGAGTTGCTTCCAAGGATCCGGCACAGACCCTCGGCGCCGCTGCTCGCTGTGCTCTCGCGCCGGCTGCGCACCTTCGATGGTGCCCGGCTCGCCCGGCGGGCAGAGAGCGGCGAGCGTGTGGCGAGGTGCCTGCCCGGGACGGTCTTGCACCCGGGCAGCGACGCCCGGGCGCGTACGCACTGGCTCTTCCCGGTCGTGGTTCCGCACCCCGAATCGCTCGTCTGTGCGCTGCGGGAACGGGGGTTCGACGCGAGCAGGGCCACCAGCAGCATAGCACCCGTCCCTGCGCCGCCAGGTCTCTCACGTTTTACACCGGAAGACGCTGACCGGATCATGTCTCGCGTGGTCTTCGTGCCGGTCTATCCGGAGTTGCCGGATGAGGCTCTGGATCTCCTTGCAGAGATCGTGGCGGAGACGGTCGCCGGCTCACGCACGATCGCGAGCCGCGCTTGAGCGTGCGTGGGGCCGAGATCCGTGAGCGCTCGCTGGAGGCGCTGGGACGGCGTAGCTTCGACCTGCTGGTGATCGGGGGCGGCATCGTGGGGGCGCGGGTGGCGCTCGAGGCTTCGCGTGCCGGGCTGCGGGTGGCGCTCGTGGACGCCGGAGACTTCGGGGGAGCCACCTCGAGCGCCTCCGGCAAGCTGGTACACGGTGGACTGCGGTACCTGCGGACGCGGAGATTCCGGCTCGTCCGCGCGGCGCTTCGGGAGCGGAGTTTGCTGGCTACCCGTATCGCGCCGCACCTGGTGCGCCCGCTGCCGATCCTCCTTTGCTCGGAGGAGGCAGCTTGGTCGAGGTGCCTTACGGCCGCGGGACTGCTCCCCTACCGGGCGCTCGGCGGTCTCCGCAGGCCCCGAGCAGGCTCGTTTCCCGCTTTGCCTGTCGGCGCTTTTTGTGGTCTCCTCCAGGAGGCGGTAACCGACGACGGCCGGCTGACGCTCGCTACCGTCAAGGCGGCCGTTCTGGCGGGAACCGTGGCCGTCAACCATTTACGCGTCACGGCTTTGAGCAAGCATCGGGGTAGGATCTCAGGCGCCGTCCTGGAGGGGCGCGAGGGCTCATTCGAGCTGCATTGCCGCGCGGTCGTGAACGCGACCGGGCCCTGGCTCGACCATCTTCGTCTGCTGGAGGATCCGCGCAGAGAGCCTGCCGTCAGGCTCAGCAAGGGCGTGCATCTGGTGTTGCCGCTCGAAGGGGAGTGGCGGGCGGCGATGGCACTCGCCCTTCGCGACGGTCGGCACGTTTACGCCGTCCCCTGGCACGGAACGGTCCTGGTCGGAACCACAGATACCCCCTATGAGGGGGATCCCGGTTCGGTCGCGCCCACCCCCACCGAGGAAGACTACCTCCTGGAAGCCGTGTCCCGCATCCTGCCGAACGACCTGGTGCGCCGCGACCGGGTGCTGGGCTCCTTCGCCGGGCTCCGCGTGCTGCGGCCGGGGCACGAGCCGACCTTCGATGCTTCGCGCGAGCACCTCCTCAGCGTCGGTCCGGCCGGCATGGTCTCCGTCGCCGGAGGCAAGCTGACTACGCACCGCCTGATCGCGCTCGATGCCCTGCGCGCGCTCCCAGCGGAGGTGCGGCCCAGGAGGCTGCATCCGTTCCTCGACCCCCTCCCCGGCGCGTCGCCGCCCGACGAGCGCACCCTCCGAAGCACCCTCGACGCCGCGAGTGCGCGACACCTGACGGAACTCTACGGCGGAGAAGCAGGGGACCTTCTCGGCTACGCCGCGCGCTTCCCGGAGGCGCTCGAGAGGGTGCATCCTGCGGGCCCGGACCTCTGGGCGCAGATCCACCATGCCGCCGACGAGGAGTGGGCGGTGAGCGTCGAAGACGTGACGCGGCGGCGGACGAGCCTCGCTGTCCGCGGTCTCGATGCGGAAGACATTCGCGATGGGATCGCCGCCATCCTGGCCGGAGAGCTTCGACGAGACTAGACCTTCTTGACCGGGCTGTCGCCCCTCCTTCGGGCGATCCGGGGAGGTGTCCGCGGATGGATGGCAAGACGAGGACAGAGCCCCCTGGAGGAGGATAGCCTCGAGAATCTTCGCGAAGTGGAGGGCGGCTGGCGCACCTGAAACCTCGGCAGCTCACGCGCCGGACACCTCGCGTACAGCTACCTGGCAACACGCGAGCCGCCTGTACCCTAGCAGGTCATCTG
>DASTQK010000043.1:0-10355 GCA_035761765.1 Rubrobacteraceae bacterium | reverse complement strand
ACCCGCCCAGGACTCGACGTGCCCCTGGACGGCTGGCCGCTGCTCGCGCTACGGCTCGGGCTCACGATAGTGCTGGCGGACCTCTCCTACCGTTACGTCGAGACGCCGGTCCGGAAGGGAGCGCTTGGGAGGTCCTGGCGAAGGCTGCGCGAGTCACAGGGGTTGCAGCGCCGGCGTCTCACCGTGCTGTGGGCCGGAGCCACGGTGCCCCTCGTAGCACTCTGCGCAGCGCTCGGCGTCGCCGCCTCGCAGGCCGAACCGCAGGAGCCACCCTCCTACCTCAGGGCCGAAGCGGCGCTCCACACCGAGACCACCTCCAGAGGGGCCGAAGAGAAGACGACCCCGCAGGCCGTGCCGCCAGAAGAGAGCGGCGATATCACCCTCACGCGCCGCGGTGCGGCCAACGCGGAGGTCCAGGAGCCAAGAGAGAGCGCAGCCGTGAAGAAAAACAAGGCGCCCGCGGGCGTCGAAGCGGCGGTCGGACCCGTCAGCGCTGTCGGCGACTCGGTGATGCTCGGTGCCGCACAGAAACTCGGAAAGACCGTACCCAACCTCGCGACCATAGATGCTGCGGTCGGGTTTCAGGCCGCAGACGTGATCGCCGTGCTGGCGGCTCGCCGGGACGCAGGTGAACTCGGCGAGGTCGTCGTAGTCCACATCGGCAGCAACGGCATCTACACCGCAGAGCAGTTCGACCAGACCATGCGCGTACTCGCGGGCGTGCGCAGGGTCGTCTTCGTCAACGTCAACGTCCCCCGCGCCTGGGAGCAGCCCAACAACGAGGTGTTGGCCGAGGGGGTAGCTCGCTACCCGGACAGGGCCGTGCTCGCCGACTGGTACTCAGCGAGCGAGGGCCACCCCGAGTACTTCGTGGAGGACGGGGTTCACCTCCAGATCGAGGGCCAGAAAGTCTACGCGCGCCTGATCTCCGAACAGGTCAAAGCTCCCTGAGGCCCACGATCGCCCCGCCAACTCGGATGAACTATTCGGAGGGGATTGCCGTATACTTCCCCAAACCGTTCCCTAAGGTTTGGAGGAGTCGTGGTCGCGTTCTCGAAGATCGGATGCACCTACCGGCAACCATACTACCTCTGGGCGCACAGGAGATGCAATGATCGAGTTTAGAGGCGTGAGCAAGACCTACCCCGGCTCCGGCACACCTGTCGTAAACGATCTCTCCTTCAAAGTCCCTGAAGGAGAGATCTGCGTTCTGGTCGGTCCCTCGGGGTGCGGCAAGACCACCTCCATGCGCTTGGTAAACAGGCTTATCGAGCCGACGAAGGGCGAGATCCTCATAGCCGGCGAGCCGAATACCGCGATGAGCGGCACCCAGCTGCGGCGCAAGATCGGCTACGCCATCCAGCAGATAGGTCTCTTTCCCCACCGCACCATAGCCGAGAACATAGCGACCGTGCCGGGTCTACTGGGCTGGGATAAGGGGCGCATCCGCACCCGCGTGGACGAGCTCCTCGAGCTCGTCGGCCTCCACCCCGACGACTACCGTGACCGCTACCCGGCGGAACTCTCTGGCGGGCAGCAGCAGCGGGTGGGGGTGGCGCGCGCGATGGCCGCGGACCCCCCGATCATGCTCATGGACGAGCCCTTCGGAGCAGTCGACCCCATAACGCGCGAGCGGCTGCAGGACGAGTTCTTGCGCATTCAGGAGGACATAAGAAAGACCATCGTCTTCGTCACCCACGACATAGACGAGGCCATAAAGATCGGCGACAAGATCGCCATCCTCAAGCAGGGCGGCTTCCTCGCCCAGTACGACACCCCGGAGAACATCCTCGCGAGCCCGAACTCCGAGTTCGTCGCCTCCTTCGTCGGCAACGATAGGATCCTCAAGCGGCTCTCGCTAACCCGGGTCGGGGAGATGGAGCTCGAGCCGGCGAACGGGGACGCCCAGAACCTCCCCCGCATAGACGGTAACCTCACCGTGAAGGACGCGCTCTCGGAGATAATCGGTTTCGGGGCCTTCGGTGGCGTCGTCGAGAAGGACGGTGAGAAGAGGCTGCTCACCATAGCCGCCATAGAGGAGCTCTCGCGCGCCGGGGACAGCTCGCGTGGCTGACTACCACTTCGTTCTGGCCTTCCAGGACCTCTCCACCATCGAGAATCCCAGGCTTATAGAGTGGGATTGGATCCGCGAGAACTTCTGGGATGACATAGTGCCCGCCATCCAGGGTCACATATTCCTCTCGGTGGTCTCGGTTGCGATAGCGCTCGCGATATCGCTCCCCACCGGCGTGCTGGTCTCCCGCTACCGCAAGGCCTACCCGCCGGTCACCTTCGTAACTGGCTTGCTCTACTCCATACCCAGCCTCGCCCTCTTCGGCATCCTCATCTCCATCCCCGGCATAACCATCGGGCCGACACCGGTGATCATCGCTCTGGTCGCCTACTCCCTGCTCATCCTGATCCGCAACACCGTCGCTGGGCTCGACGCGGTGCCGGCAGAGACCATAGACGCCGCGCGCGGCATGGGGCTCACACAGAGGCAGGTCCTGTTCGGTGTCGAGCTCCCGCTGGCGCTGCCCGTCATCGTGGCCGGCATCCGCATAGCGACCGTGACGATCATCGGGATCGCCACCATAGGCGCCTACATCGCCGCGGGCGGCCTGGGGAAGATGATCTTCGACGGCATCAACCGCAGCTTCCCGACGATGATCATAACCGGCGCTGTCCTCGCGACGGCACTGGCGATCTTCGCGGATCTCTCGCTCCTGGCCCTCGAGCGCCACCTGAGGCCCTGGGCACGCAGGAGGAGAACGTAGGTTGAACGCGATACTCGAGGTCCTTCGCCGCCCGGACTTCTTCGAGCTGCTGCGCCAGCACGTTCTCCTCTCGGCGGCGGCGCTCCTCATCGGCATCGCCATAGCGCTTCCCGTAGCGCTCGCGATAAGGAACACCACTTTAGGCGCGGCTCTAGCGGTCAACGTCGGCAACATCGGGCGCGCAGTCCCTTCGCTGGCGATCCTGGCGCTCTGCCAGCCGTTCTTGGGTTTCGGCTTCGATACGGCGCTCGTCGCGCTCACGGCTCTGGCGATACCGCCGATCCTCATCAACGCCTCCACAGGTTTGAGAGAGGTGAGCCGGGACGTCATAGACGCCGCGCGCGGCATGGGTCTCTCGGGTGGGCAGGTGCTCACCCGCATACAGCTCCCTATATCCGCCCCCGTCATCTTCGCCGGCATCCGTACCTCGGCGGTGCAGGTGGTTGCGAGCGCCACCCTGGCGACGTTCATCGGCGGCGGAGGGCTCGGGAACCTCATAGTCGAGGGCACCCAGCGCAACGACACCGCTATCCTGCTCGCGGGTTCGCTCTCGGTGGCGGCGCTTGCCATCATCACGGAGGTCGGCTTCGGCGCGCTGGAGAAGGGCATGACGCCCAAGGGACTCAAGATCGCGCAGAGGCGCGGGCGGTAGACAAGAAATAAAGGAGGTAACGGTGAAGAACAAAACGAAGTTGATCCGGGCGGTTCCGGTGCTCCTCGCAGCGCTGATCATCGGCTGCGGCAACGTCGGCGGCTCGGGGCCGAGCGCCGAGGACGAGGGCGGTAGCGGGCCGACTATCACGGTTGGCTCCAAGAACTTCACCGAGCAGTACATCCTTGGCGAGCTCTACGCCGGGGCGCTCGAGGCAGAGGGCTTCGACGTCGAGAAGAAGCTCGACTTGGGCTCCGAGCAGATCGCCGACAAAGCGCTCCAGAACGGCCAGATCGACATGTACCCCGAGTACACAGGCACGGCGCTCGTCGCCATACACGGCGAAGAAGGCGAGACCCCGAAGACGCCGGAGGCAACCTACAAGCGGGCGAAGGAGCTCTACGCCCAGCGCGACCCGGCTGACACGATGCTCACCCCAGCGCAGTTCAACAATACCTATGGCATCTTCGTGCGCGAGGATGTGGCCGAGGAGAACGACCTCGAGGACCTCAGCGACCTCGCAGAGGCCTCGGGCGACCTCACTTTCGTCTCCTTCTCCGAGTTCCAGAACCGCTCCGACGGCTACCCTAACATGCAGAAGAACTACCCCGGCCTGGCCTTTGGGGACGTCAAGATCGTCAACAGCATAGGCGGCCCTATCTACCAGGGCGTCTTGCAGGGCGAAGGCGACGCGGGCGTGGGCTTCACCACCGACGGCCAGCTGGCCTCGGACGAGCTCGTGGTCATGGAGGACCCGAAGAGCATCTGGCCCTTCTACTACCCGGCCCCTGTCGTCAGGAGCGACGTCCTGGAAGAGAACCCCAAGATGGAGGAGGTCCTGAACGAGGTCTCCGCGAGCCTGGACGCTGAGACGATGCGTGAGCTGAACGCCCAGGTAGACATCGAGCAGGAGGAGCCCGAGGACGTCGCAGCCGAACACCTCGAAGATGAGGGCCTACTAGAGTAGGAGCACGCTACGCCCTTATTAGGGTTTCGCTTCTCAGCTTTCCCATGCTGAGGGGCGGAGGCGTCAGCCGAAGCGTGCTCTGATATGCCCTGGACTTCCCGGGCGCCTGGTGCAAGACTGACCGTAGCGCGGGAAGGAGCGACGCATGACCGGCACGCAGAAAGCCCCGACCATCCGGGCCCCGAGGGGAGTGGGGATATCCTGCAAGGGTTGGCACCAGGAGGCTGCTCTACGCATGCTGATGAACAACCTGGACCCCGAGGTCGCCGAGCGCCCCGATGACCTCGTCGTCTACGGCGGCACCGGCAAGGCAGCCCGCGACTGGGAGAGCTTCTGGACTATCGTTGCCACCTTGCAGGACCTCGAGAACGACGAGACGCTCATCGTGCAGTCCGGCAAGCCAGTCGCGGTCTTCCGCACCCATCCCTTCGCTCCGCGCGTCCTGATCGCCAACTCGCTCCTCGTCCCGGACTGGGCCGACTGGGACACGTTCAGGCAGCTCGAGAAGGCGGGGCTCACGATGTACGGCCAGATGACCGCAGGGTCCTGGATCTACATCGGCACCCAGGGCATCCTCCAGGGAACCTACGAGACCTTCGCCGCCGTCGCCGAACAACGCTTCGGCGGGACACTCCGCGGGCGCGTCTGCCTCACCGCTGGCCTCGGCGGGATGGGCGGCGCCCAGCCGCTCGCGATCACCATGAACGGGGGCGTTGCCCTCTGCGTCGAGGTGGACCCGGACCGCGCCCGCCGGCGCCGGATGACCGGCTACCTCGATGTCCTCGCCGATGACCTCGAAGATGCCCTGGAGCGCGCAGAGGAAGCCAAGCGCGAAAGCGTCCCGCTCTCCATCGGCGTCATCGGCAACGCCGCCGAGGTCTTCCCCGCTCTCCTGGAGAGCGGCAATGTCCCAGACGCCGTCACGGACCAGACCTCGGCCCACGACCCTCTCGGCGGCTACGTTCCGGCTGGTTACAGCCTAGAGGAGGCCGCCGGGCTGCGCGAGAGCAACCCGCAGCGCTACGTACGCGAGGCTCGCACATCTATGGCCCGCCACTGCGCCGCGATGGTAGCCATGCAGGAGCGCGGGGCGGAGGTATTCGACTACGGCAACAACCTGCGCGCGGAGGCGAGGCTCGGCGGCTTCGACGGTGCTTTCTCCTACCCCGGCTTCGTCCCGGCCTACATAAGGCCGCTCTTCTGCGAGGGCAAGGGGCCATTCCGGTGGGCGGCTCTCTCGGGAGATCCGGACGATATCGCCGCGACGGACGACGCGGTCCTCGAGCTCTTCCCCGCAGACGAACGCCTCGCGCGCTGGGTCGAGCAGGCAAGAGAGAAGGTTCGCTTTCAGGGCCTTCCGGCGCGCATCTGCTGGCTCGGGGCTGGCTCGCGCTACAGGGCGGGGCTGCGCTTCAACGACCTCGTCGCCGACGGTACCATCTCGGCCCCCATCGTCATCGGGCGCGACCACCTGGACACCGGGAGCGTCGCCTCCCCCTACCGCGAGACCGAGGCGATGAAGGATGGATCCGACGCCATAGCCGATTGGCCAATCCTCAACGCTCTGCTCAACACCGCGAGCGGGGCGAGCTGGGTCGCGGTCCACCACGGTGGGGGTGTGGGGATCGGCAAGTCCATCCACGCCGGGGCTCAGGTCCTGGCAGACGGCACCCGAGAGGGGGCGACCCGCCTCGAACGGGTCCTGACCAACGACCCGTCCATAGGCGTCGTCCGCCACGCCGACGCGGGCTAAGAGGCGGCACGCGAAGCGGCACGCAGGCTGGGTATCCGGATGCCGATGTTTGACTAGGGTGAGACACACCCTCCTGCCCGACCTGCTCCTCGACGCGCGCGGTGCCCGCAGCAACGTCGCCGTGACCGTCGAGGGCGGGCGTGTGGTCGAGGTCGGGCCCGCCACCGGTGGGGAGAGGCTTCCGGGCCGGGCATTCGCTCCGGGTTTCGTGAACGCCCACAGCCACGCCTTCCAGCGAGCATTGCGCGGGCGGGTAGAGCGCAGAGACCCCGACCATCCAGAGGACGACTTCTGGACCTGGCGCGAGCGGATGTACGCTCTAGCGGAGAGCCTCGGCCCTGACACCATCAGGGAGGCGAGCGAGAGATGCTACCGCGAGATGCTGAGCGCGGGCTACACCAGCGCGGCCGAGTTTCACTACGTCCACCACCGCCCTGACGGCACCCCGCACGAGGACCCGAACGCGCTCGCCAAGGCCGTAGCGGAGGCCGCCGGGGAGGCGGAGATCCGGCTTCTCATGCTCCCCGCCGCGTACGCGAGGGGTGGCATCCCCCGTTTCCGGGACGCTGCGGTGGACGACTTTCTGGGACGGGTAGACGAGCTTCGGGCATGGGCGCAGGGGCGCCCGCTCGTCGAGGTCGGGGTCGCAGCGCACAGCGTGCGCGCCGTGCCGCGAGACTGGCTGGAGGGGCTCTCACGGTATGCTCGCCGGAACGCCTTACCCATCCACGCTCACGCCGACGAGCAGCTCCGCGAGATCCAGGATTGCCGGGAAGAATACGGGATGAGGCCTATAGAGCTTCTCGCCGAGACCGGGTTCCTCGGTTCTGCAACGACCGTGGTTCACGCCACCCACGCCAACGAGCGGGAGCTCGGGCTGCTCGCCGAGCGCGGCTCGAGCGTGTGCGCGTGTCCGACGACGGAGGGGAACCTCGGCGATGGCTTCCTCCCGGCGCAGAGCATACTGCGCCTCGCTATCGGGTTGCAGGTGGGCTCCGACTCGCAAGTACGCATCGACCCGTTCGAGGAGCTGCGGGAGATAGAGACGAACGCGCGCAGGCTCGCGGGCAGAAGGAACGTGCTGGTCGGGCCGGGGGAGGACTCGCCGGTCCCCTGGCTGCTGCGGGCGGGTTGGGGGCGAGGAGAGGTGCAGGCCGGTGACCCCGCGGACTTTGTCGAGATAGACCTCGGGCACCCCGCGGTCGCGGGCGTGGAGGCCGGGGATCTTCCATCGGCCCTCGTCTTCGGAGCTGATAGCGGCGTCGTCGCGGCGACGTGGGTCGCCGGGCGGTGCGTCTACGCGAGGGAAGATGGCTGAGGTCCCGCTCCTCATACACGACCTCGAGGCAGCCATCTCCCCGAAGGGGTGGGGGCCGCTGCGAGGCCGGGACCTCGGAGAACTCGATATCCACGCCCCCGCCTCGGTTGCGATATCAGGCGGCCGCATAACGGCGGTCGGTCGCCCCGAGGAAGTCATGCGCGAGATTCGGTCCGGCGCTGACTTCGAGACCGTGGACGGTCGAGGAAAGGTCGCTCTGCCCGGGCTCATAGACTGCCACACCCACGCCGCGTTCGCTGGGGACCGGGCGGCGGAGTTCGAGCTGCGCTCGCGCGGGGCGAGCTACGAGGAGCTACACGCCGCCGGAGGGGGCATCCTCTCTACCGTCTCGGCAACGAGAGCGGCGAGCGAGGAGGAGCTGAAGGCGGCCGTCGAGAGACACCTGGGCTGGATGCTCGAGCACGGCACCCTGACCGCCGAGGCCAAGAGCGGCTATGGCCTCGACCGCGAGGCGGAGCTGAAATCCCTGCGCGCCATAAGGGAGGCGGGCGGGGATCATCCGGTGGACGTACGTCCGACCTTCCTCGGAGCACACACGGTTCCGCCGGAGTTCTCGGGCGCGGCTGAGTACGTGGAGTTCGTGGTCCGGGACGTTCTCCCCGACGCAGCCCCGCTCGCGGAGGCAGCCGACGTCTTTCTGGAGCGCGGCTCATTCGAGGTTCCGGAGGCGAGAAGGTTTCTCGGGGCTTGCGCCGACCACGGCCTCGCGCTCAGGCTGCACGCCGACCAGTTCTCCGAGCGCGGGGCGATACCGCTCGCCATCGAGCTCGGTGCCCGTAGCGTGGACCACCTGGAGAACACGGGCGAAGACGGAGCGCGCCTCCTGGCCCGCAGCGACGTCGCCGCAGTGCTCCTCCCGGCGTGCGGGCTGTTCCTGGATCTCCCCCTCCCCCCCGCCCGTCTGCTCGTCGAGGAGGGAGCCATCGTGGCCCTCGCCACGGACTTCAACCCCGGCAGCTCCTTCTGCGAATCGCTCCCCCTTATCATGAACCTCGCCTGCACCCGCCTCGGACTCTCCCCCGCAGAGGCTCTGAGCGCCTGCACGGCGAACGCGGCTCACGTACTGGCGCTCTCCGACGTCGGCCGGCTCGCGCCGGGCTACAGGGCCGACGTGCTCGTCCTCGACGCGCCCGACTGGCGCTACCTCGCTTACCACCTCGGGGGAGAGTGCTTCACGGCGAAGATAAAGGCGGGGCGGCTGTTAGACTAGCGCCATGGCAGCCACGGTTCGCATACGGCCGGAGGTCCTGACGGAGCACCGCTACCGGATGGAGCTCTACGGCCTCGAAGACGAGGACATAGAGAACACCATCCGGATGAAGGGCTGGGCGTGGAACCGCTCGCGCGAGGCCTGGGTCTACGCCGGGGAGCCGGACTTCATGTACCGCCAGATCCGGGAGGTCATAACGGAGTTGCCGGGCATCTCCTTCGCGGACGAGGGGATAGGGGAGTCCGTAAAGACCGTCCTCAACAAGGCACGCGACGACGAGGAGCGCGAAGAGGGACGCACCCTCCTGCGCCGCGCCTTCGAGAAGACAGGCCAGATCCTCGAGGCGGAGAAGTTCCTCGCGGACTAGCCTCGTTCCGGGCTCTCGGGGACAACGCGCGGGAGCCGGGAAACGGCGAAAAATCACTCATTTGGGGGAGGCAGCGTGCTCTTTGCGCGAGCTAACCTACGTTATGCATGCCCGACAACTCGAAAAGGAGCACGTCATGAAACCCTGGGTCAAGGTCGCCGTCGTCACCGCGCTCTTCGCCGTTCCGGCGATGGCGCTCGGCCAGGTTATCTGGCCCCCTGCGCCGGGCGGCCCCGAGCCCTCCGCGGGGCAACTCCCCTTCTTCATTCTCCTGGCGGTGTTCGAGGCGCTGACGTTCGGCCTGGGCGTCTCCTTCCTCCTCTTCGGATTCGCCCCTCTGCGCAGGGCGGTGGGTGCGACATGGAGGGCATGGGCGATCTACCTGAGCGTCGGCTGGTTCCTGGTCTCCTGGTGGCCGCACGACAACCTGCACATCCACAACGGCGATAACCTTCAGGGTCTACTCTACATCGAATACGGCTTTCACGTGACGCTGATGCTCGCGGGCATAGTCCTCGCCTACTCGCTCCTTACCATGCTCAAGACCGGCGACGCCGGTACCCGAACTGCCGGAGCTATGCCGTCGCGAGTTCGGTGAAATTGAGCGGGAGCCGCCCCGCCGCGCTGTCGGACCCGGTCCTGTACGCAGCTGCCGCCCTCTCGTTGCTCGCGGCGCTGATCCACCTGCTGGTAACGCCGGAGCACTTCGAGGAGTGGTGGGGTTACGGGACGTTCTTTCTGGTATGCGCCATCGTCCAGGGGGCGTACGCCCCTATCGTCCTGCGCTGGCCCGGGCGACCGATCCTGCTCCTCGGCGCGGCCGGCAACCTGGCCGTCGCGATCCTCTGGCTGGTGACGCGCACGACCGGCATACCGCTCCTCGGCCCGCACGCCGGAGATATCGAGGAGATAGGTGTCCTCGACCTCGCCTGCACGCTCGCGGAGGTCGGCGTCGTGGCCGGGCTCGGGGCGCTGGCGATGAGGGGCCTCGCGACGGAGGGGCGTATTCAGGTTGTGGTCTCCTTCGCCGCCTCGGCGCTGCTGTTCTGGCACTTCCTGCACCTGCTCGCCGGGTCTTCGGCCCACTGAATGTGACATGCCGGCGTAGACGCCACCAACTCCGAGGACCGGTTAACCGGTCGCCGTCTCTTACTGCGTAGAGTCGTCCGTGGGCAGCTTGATGAACGGCAGCCAGTCGTAGAGGACGAAGCGCTCGAAGTCCGGGTAGAACTCGCTCGTCGTGACCGGCTGGCGGGAGAAAGAGGCCAGAGGTTCCTCACCCTCCTTCCC
>DASTQK010000042.1:0-3875 GCA_035761765.1 Rubrobacteraceae bacterium | reverse complement strand
GAGTCCCGGACTACTCCGGCGCGGGTGCAGCACGAGATCTACGAGCTTCTGCTCGGTTGGATCGAGGCTCTGCCGCAGAGGCCGGCGAACGCGGAGGTCGTCGCCTGCACGGTGAGCTGGGCGATCTTCGGGGCTGGCTTGCAGTGGAGCCGCAACGGCGCGGCGCCTTCGGAGAGGGTAGCGGATCAGGTCCTCGAGGTTCTCGTGGGGGGCCTCGGCGGCTCGGTGGCACGGTTCGCCTGAGGATTAGGGGGTTCTTTGAGGGGGACCTTGACGTCGGAAGGTTCTTTCGAGGCGGCCGGAGATCCTCTCCCAGTGCGAGCCGTGCCAGAAGACGCGCCCGCAGCCTGCGCACAGGAAGAACTCCTCGTGGTAGCCGGCCACGCCGGGCGGGACCCGTTTCGATACCGCACCGGGCGGGACGACCTCGAGTTTCCCGTTGCACTCCATGCAGCGGCTCTGGAGCCGCGTGAGCGAGAAACGCGCCACCACGAGCCGGAGCTGCTCCTCGAGCGGGAGGTGCGGGACCTTCATGAACCCGACGCTCCCGTCGCGCACCGGCTTGCGCTCGAGAAACCCGCCGTCGCTCGTCAGGAGTATGCGTCCCTCCTCCAGCGCCTTCCTGGTCAGGGAGCGGTCGGAGACATCGGTCCCCTGGCGAGCGTAGTAGGTGTCGTAGCCTGCGGCGCGCAGCCACTTCGCGAGGTCGCCGAGCATCGCGTCGCAGAGGAACCTCACGACCCCGAGGAGCCGAAGCCCCCCTCACCCCTGCCGTCGGTCGCGGCCTCGAGCATCTCCACCTCGGCGAAAGTGACCTCCTCGGCCCGCACCAGGACGAGCTGGGCTATCCTCATGCCCCTCTCGACGCGGAAGGTCTGCCTGCGGTCGTGGTTGATGAGGGGGACCATGACCTCCCCGCGGTAACCGGAGTCTATGAGACCTGGGGTGTTGACCGGGGCGACCCCGTGGCGCATCGCGAGCCCGCTGCGAGGTAGCACGAGCCCCGCGTACCCTCTGGGAATGGCCACAGAGATGCCGGTCCGGATCAGGGCCCTCCCCCCCGGTACCAGGTTCACCTCATCCACCGACCTGAGGTCATAGCCCGCGTCCCCCGCGTGCGCCCTCGCGGGTGTCCACGCCTCCGGACGTAGTCGCTTGAAGGAGACGCGCATCATGATCGGCAGCGCGTACGCGCCGGTGGAATGGAGCAAGGCTTTCGGTACATACGGAACGCAATCTTAGCATTTCGGCTTCTTTTCTCCCGGACGATTCCCGACGCGTTTTGCACGAGGCGTCGGATGGCGTACCGGGCTACGGTTGGAGAGACGACCTGTCGAAATGCCCTTGAAGACGGCGTGCTGACAAGCGAGGCGTTAGCCCAAGCGTGCTGAAATGCTATTCTTTGTCCATGAACGAAGCTAGAAGAGAGCGATACCTCGTTACCTCGGCGCTGCCCTACGCAAACGGTCCCTTGCACGTCGGACAGATAGTCGGGGCTTACTTGCCGGCGGACGTGTTCGTGCGTTACTTGAGGGCTCGAGGGCACGACGTGGTCTACGTCTGCGGCACCGATGAGCACGGGGTGCCAATCACGCTGACGGCAGAGCGCGAGGGCAAGACGCCGCGCGAGGTCGTGGACTACTGGTGGGCGCACATGAAGGAGACCTTCGAGCGCTTCGACGTCTCCTTCGACAACTTCTCGCGCACCTCTACGGAGCTGCACGTGAGGAACACCCAGCTCTTCTACCGCAAGCTCAAGGAGGGCGGCTACATCTCGGAAGAAGAGAGCAAGCAGATGTACAGCCCGACCGAGGGGCGCTTTTTGCCCGACCGCTACGTCGAGGGGACGTGTCCCGTGTGCGGCTACAAGGAGGCCAGGGGCGACCAGTGCGACAACTGCGGGAGCTGGTACGAGGCCTACGAGCTCATCGAGCCACACTCCAAGATCACCGGCGGGCCCGTCGAGGTGCGGGAGACGACGCACCTGTACCTCGATCTGCCCAAGTTCTCGGACCGTCTCAGGGACTACGTCGCGGGGCAGGATCACTGGCGCGGCTCGGTCAAGAACTTCATACTCGGGATAATCGACGCCGGACTCGAGAAGCGCCCCATAACCCGGGATATCAGCTGGGGCGTCCCCGTCCCCGAGCCGGGCTACGAGGACAAGCGCTTCTACGTGTGGTTCGACGCCTGCATCGGCTACGTCTCCTCGACGGTGGAGTGGTCCGAGAACGCAGGCGAGCCGGACAGGTGGCGGGAGTACTGGCAGGAGCCAGACACCAGGCTCATCCACTTTATCGGGAAGGACAACACCGTCTTCCACGCGCTGGTGTGGCCCGCGCAACTAATGGGCGTCGGCGAGGACGGCGAGGAGCCCTACGTCCTTCCCTACGACATCCCGGCCAACGAGTTCATGAACCTCGAGGTTATGATCGACGGCGAGCGGCGCGAGGTGCAGATGTCCACGAGCCGCAACCTCGCCGTGTGGCTGCACGAGGCCCTCGACCGCTTCCCCGCCGACCCCTTGCGGTTCTACCTGGCCTCCATCCTGCCGGAGACGGCCGACGTCGCCTTCTCCTGGCGCGAGTTCCAGGCAAAGGTGAACAACGACCTGATCGGCAACCTCGGCAACTACGGGAACCGGGTGCTCTCCTTCGCCGAACGCTACTTCGACGGAGAGTTACCTCGCCCGGAACAACTCTCCGAAGACGCCGGAGAGGTCTTCGCGGACTTCCGGGAGCTGGAGATGCGCTACGAGGAGCGGATGCTCTCGATCCGCCCGCGCGAGGCGGTCGCGGAGCTCCTGGCGATGGGCCGCCGCGCCAACCGCTTCTTCGACGCGCAGGCGCCGTGGAAGAGCCGCAAGGAGGACCCGGATAGGTCTCGAGAATCGCTCTACGCCTGCGCGGTGCTGCTCGGTGCAATCGCGTACCACGCCGCCCCCTACGTCCCCGACGCCGTCGAGCGGCTGCGAGGCTTTATCGACGGTCCTGTGGCGCGGGTCTCGGATCTCGAGAAGCTGCCAGAGGCTTACCGGGTGCAGGGCGCGAAGCTCCTGTTCGCGAGGATCGAAGACGCAGACGTCGCAGCGGCCGAGGAGCAGCTCTCGCGGGCGGTGCGCGGGGAGACGGCCGGTACGACGGGCTAGCATAGTCGGTGAGAAAGCTCGATCCGCCCGGGTCTTGTTCGCAAGGGCCGCTCATCCCGGCGGGAACCGCCGTCGGGTTAGGATAGCTTCAGGCGCAGGGAGAGAGCGAAGATAAGCACCCCCGAGACCACTATGACACCCAGAGCGCCCCGCAATCCGGCGATCTCGGCTAGCCCGCCAACGATAACGGGTCCCAAGAGGAACCCGCCGTAGCCCAGAGTGGTTACGACGGAGACCGCCGCTCCGGCGTTCTGCGGCGCGATATCCCCGGCGACGGAGAACGCTACGGGCACCACGGCCGAGAGGGCAAGCCCTACCACGAGGAAGCCCGCGACGACGAGAAGCGGCTCGCGGGTGGCGAGCGCGAGAGCCATCCCCCCGGCCGTCAGCAGACCCGCTCCCAGCAGGGTCCTGCGATCTCCGAAGCGATCTATGACGAAGGCGGCTCCCAGGCGCCCGACGGCCATCGAGCCGTAGAAGACCGCGACCCCCGAGCCGCCCAGGAGCGCCGAGAGACCCAGAGTGTTGCGCAGGTACACCCCGGACCAGTGCTCCATCTCCCCCTCCGAGAGGAGCCCGAGGGTTGCGATCACGGCTATGAGGAGAAGAAGCGGAGCGCTCCGGTAGAGCCCACGCCCTCCTGTCTTGCCCGCGTTCTGCGCGAGCTCGCCGGACCCGAAAAACCTGGTCGCCGCAACGGCGAGGACCACCGCCCCGAGCGGCGGCA
>DASTQK010000041.1:0-14404 GCA_035761765.1 Rubrobacteraceae bacterium | reverse complement strand
CGCCTCCGTGATGCCGTCGGTGTAGAAGACGGCCGCGTCACCCGGGCTCAAGCGGACGTGCTCGACCCTGAGCCCGGGATCGAGGAAGACGCCCAAAGCCCTCCCCTGCGGCATCACCACCTCGACTGTACCGTCGGCGCGCACTACGAGGGGAGGAGGGTGACCCCCGCGCGCCACGCTCAACTCGAGGCCGCCTGGCACGGAGTTCAGGCGGGCGCAGGCCACCGTACAGAACTGGTTGTCGCCTAGCTGCCGGATCATGGCCTCGTTAAGGGCGGTGAGCACTGCAGAAGGCTCGTCCTGGCGCATAGCTACAGCCCGGATGGTGTAGCGGGTCAGGGCCGTCACCGCAGCCGCCCCCGCGCCCTTGCCGCAGACGTCCCCGATCACGGCGAGCCTGCGCCCTTCTTCGGTCTCGATCAGGTCGTAGAAGTCCCCGCCGACCTCGTTCTCCTCTCCTATGGGCAGGTACTCGACCCCGACCTCTACCCCCGGCGCCTCGGGGAGACGAGGGAGCAGGCTGCGCTGCAAGGTGCGGGCGATGTGGCTCCGCTCGCGGTAGAGACGGGCGTTGTCGACCGCCAGGGCGCACCGGTAGGCGAGGCCCTCCGCGAGCGAGAGATCCTCCTCGCCGTAGAGCCTCTCCGGATCCGAGGAGACGAGGGTCATTGCGCCGAGCGTCTTCCCCCGCGCGAGGAGCGGCACGCTCATGAAGGAGCGGATCCCCAGCCTCCTGAGCGCCCGGAGGTGTTCTCCCGTCGCCCTCTCGACGAGCAGTTCGTCGGAGACCTCGGGTGTCAAGGCTGACCTGCCGGTGCGCAGCACGCGCGCCACGGTGTCCGGCGAGTTCTCGCCGAAACGCCGGTGGCTCATGAGCTCGCGCAGCAGGTCTTCCCTGGTAGGGTCCGCGTGCGCTGCGGCGAGCTGCTTGACCGAGCCGTCCTCCTCGAGGACGTCGACCATACACCAGTCCGCCAGCTCCGGGACGACGAGGTGCACGATCCCCTCGAGCGTCGCCTCGTAGTCGAGCGAGGCAGAGAGGGTGGTCCCCGCCGCGGCGAGCAGGGCGAGCCGGCGCCTCGCCCTCACGGCCTCGACCCGCGCGAGTTGCTCCCTGGCGAGCAAGAGGTCCCGCTCCTCCTCGGCCCGCTTGCGCTCGGTGATGTCCAGAACCGTTCCGATAAACCGGCGGGCTTCCCCTCCCTCGTCGAAGAAGGCCTGTCCCCTGGCCGCAACCCAGCGCTCGACGCCGTCGGCGAGGCCTATAGTTCTGTACTCCACGTTGAACTCGCCCCCGCTCTCGGAGTCGAGGGCCTGCTGGACGACCTGATGCGTCCTCTCCCTGTCATCCGGGTGCAGACCGGCCAGGAAGACCTCGTAGTCCACCTCGGCGCCGGGCGGAAGCCCGAACATCGCCTTGCACCGGTCGTCCCACCTGAGCTCCCCGGTTACGGGATTGAAGTCCCACGTCCCCAGCCCCGTAGACTGGACGGCGAGGCGCAGCCGGTCCTCGCTCCCCTTGAGCTCCTCCTCGGTACGCTTGCTCTGGGTGACGTCGTTTTGCACCCCGACGAAGTTGGTGAGGTTCCCCTCGTCGTCGCGGACCGGCGAGACGTAGAGCTCGTTCCAGAAGCCGGTCCCGTCCTTACGGTAGTTCCGCAAAACGATCCTGCACTCCTGCCCCTCCCGGATGCAGGCCCGCAACTCCTCGAGCGCCAGCTGGTCGCGGTCCTCCCCCTGCAAGAAGCGGCAGTTGCGTCCTATGACCTCCTGCATCGAGTACCCGGTCGTCTTCTCGAAGGCGGGGTTGACGTAGACGATGGGGTTGTCGGGCAACCTGGGATCCGTTATGACGATGCCGTTGGAGCTGGCTGCGACAGCCCGGTCGAGCAGGCGCCGCAACTCCTCCGAACTCCTCTGTTCCAGAGGAAGACCACGACGAACCCCAGAAGGCGAAGTCTCCACCAGCACATTCTACAGCCCCCACTACCCCGCGCATCGGCAACCCTCCTGCAAGTTAAAGTCAGGGGCTCTCCGGGTAAGGTAAACGGGTAGCGTAAAGTAAGGAGAGGAGAAAGAAGTGGCTTACGAACTGCCGCAACTACCCTATGCCTATGACGCGCTGGAGCCGCACATAGACGAGCAGACCATGCACCTCCACCACGAAAAACACCACAACACCTACGTCACTAACCTCAATACCGCCCTGGAGAAGCACCCCGAGGCAGACCCTGGCAACCTCGAAGAGCTCCTCGCCAATATAAACAGCGTCCCCGAGGACATCCGCACGGCGGTGCGCAACAACGGCGGGGGTCACTCCAACCACTCCATGTTCTGGCAGATCATGGGCCCGAGCGGGCAGGGAGGCGGCGAGCCAACCGGAGAGCTGGCCAGCGCCATTGACTCCAGCTTCGGATCTTTTGAACAGTTCAAGGAACAATTCGGTGGCGCCGCGGCTCCCGGAGCCCTGTTCGGCAGCGGGTGGGCGTGGCTGATAGCCAACCCCGACGGCTCGCTCTCGATAGAGACCACCCCCAATCAGGACTCACCCTTGATGGAGGGCAAGACCCCCGTAATAGGTCTGGACGTGTGGGAGCACGCCTACTACCTCAAGTACCAGAACCGACGCCCCGAGTACATAGAGGCGTGGTGGAACGTGGTGAACTGGGACGAGGCAGAGAGGCGTTACCAGGCCGCCAGGAGCGCCTAGAGCCCAAACTCCGGAGCGCGAACTCCAACGTCCTGGGAAGATCACGGCACCCAGGAGGGAGGGCCGGGGCTCAGAGAGCCCCGGCCCGGCTGGTCGGTGAGCCTTTCGGCCCTACCTGTCCTCTAGAGTGTGTCACCTCGTCCTTCGAGCCTGCGCCGCGGTCGATCATGTCCCGTTCGCGAAGACCCGGTCGTTGCCCTTGCAGGAATACTGCTGCTTCTCCGGATGCTCTGTCCCGGACTTCCAGTACATTTTCGTCCACCGACAAGCGAGCTTCATCATTCTCCAGGGACGGTGCGGAGCACCCGCTCTCGATGCTGCTCGAGCACGTTTACGAATCACGAGGAGGGATTCGCCGGTACACTGAGGAGGTCATGAACCTGGAGAAAGGTCGTGTCCGACTGTGCGCTTGGTCATAGTAGGTGGGGTTGCGGCGGGGACGAAGGCGGCTTCGAGGGCCCGGCGGGTGGACCAGCGAGCGCAGATCACCGTCTACCAGGAGGAGCCAGAGCCCTCGATCAGTGAGTGCGGCCTTCCTTACCTCCTCTCGGGGGTCGTGGAGAGGCGAGACGAGCTCGTGGCTCGCACCCCTGAGAAGTTCGCCGAGAAGGGCATCGATGTGCGAGTACGCCACCGTGTCGAGAAGGTGGACCCCGAGGGCAAGAAGCTCTGCGTGCGTGACCTGGAGAGCGGCGAGGTCTTCGAGGACGCTTACGACCGGCTCGTCGTCGCTACGGGCGCGCGGGCCGTGCTCCCGCCGATACCGGGCGCCGACCTCGACGGTCTCTTTGTTCTCCGCTTTCTCACGGACGCCGACGAGGTTAGAGGATACACAAGAGAGCGCTCCCCGAAGAGGGCGGTCGTAGTCGGGGGAGGGTACATCGGGCTCGAGGTCGCGGAGAATCTGTGCCGGCTTGGGATGGAGGTCTCCCTCATCGAGGCGGAGGACAGGGTCGCCCTCGCCTACGGTTCCGAGGTGGCGGTGAGGGTCGAGAACCGTCTCGAGGACAACGGCGTGAACGTCCACACTGGGGCGGAGGTCGAGGAGTTCTACGGCGCAGGGCACGTCGAGGGCGTAAGGTTCGGGGGCCGTGAGATCGAGGCGGATCTCGTAGTGCTGGGGGTCGGCATCCGGCCGAGCGTCGGGTTGGCCAAGGAGGCCGGTGCGGAGATCGGGGAGACCGGCGCGATCCGGGTCGACAGGCATATGAAGACGAACCTGCCGGATGTGTGGGCCGCGGGGGACTGCGTGGAGACCGTCAACCTGGTGAGCGGGAAGCCGGTATGGGTGCCCTTGGGCGACACGGCGAACCAGATGGGCCGTGTCGCGGGCACGAACGCGGCCACGGGTGAAGATACACTGGAGTTCCCCGGCCTACTCGGCACCGGCATCTTCAAGGTCTTCGGCCTCGGGGTCGGCAAGACCGGTCTCTCCGAGACGGAGGCCGAAGAGGCTGGCGTCGAGACGGTGAGCGCCGCTATCGAGACCAGTGATCGGGCGAGCTACTACCCCGGCGCGCAGAAGGTGTTCATCAAGCTGATCTCGGACAGATCAACGGGACGGTTGATCGGAGCCGAATCGGCGGGATCGGGCGCTGACAAGCTCACGGACATCTGCGCGACCGCCATCTGGGGGAAGCTCGCATACCCGGATCTCGTCAACCTCGACCTGGCCTACGCGCCGCCCTTCGGCCCAGCATTGAGCCCGGTAATCCAGGCTGCCACCGTTCTCTCAGGTGAGTTCGAACGCACCCGGAGGGGGATCAGGACGTCCGAGTAGGACCGTCGGCGGTTCACGATAGTGGCTTGGAGAGAGCCCTAGGGGCGCCACAGCGGGCCGTCTCCGATAACGGCCCGCGCACGGCAGAGGGCCTCCGCCGCGTCGACGATCGAGAGCATCTCGTTTAGGGTGAGGTGGGTAGTCTCCGAGCACCGTCCTTCGAGGCAGACGGCCGTGGGCCGGGTTGGATCGCAAGGAATCTCGACCCAGACCAGCGCACAGCGAGCGTCTCCGGCGTTCGGCTGGCTGCAGATCACCAGGTCAGGGGCTATCCTCTTGATCTCCGCATCGAGGGCGTCGAGCCCGGCGACGGTCACGTCCGCGTGCGGACGGAGGATCTCGAGGGCGTGCGCAATGGCCTCCCGGTAAGACCGGTAAGCGTCCTCGAAGGCCACCATAACGCGCAGCCTCGCGTCGCCTCCGGCGAGGTGTCCTTCTGGCTCGGCCATGCGCGAAGAAGAGAGGATAGACGACTAGGTGGCACGAGCCGTCGCGCGCCTGCCGCGTCCTCGTTTCTCGGACCGAACCAGGGTGGGTGCTGCGCTCTCTACCATCTGTCCTCCTGACCTCTACGAGCCCGCGGGCGAGATTATCCGCACCTTGCCGGAGACTCCTGAGCCCGTCTCTGTGTGCTCGTTCTGAAGACTGGACCTCACGTCTGTCCTTAGCTTGTCGGAATCATAAGGATTTCGACAGGAAAGAGCCCCCTACCATTGCGGTAGACTACGGTGTGGTGTAGCGATGATACGAATCCTGCTCGTGGAGGACGAAGCATACCTCGCCCGGACGATCGCTCGGGTGCTCGGCGAGGAGGGATACGCGGCCGAGGATGCCGGGGACGGCCGCACCGGTCTCGCGCGCGCCCTGGCGGAGGACTTCGACCTGGTGATCGTGGACTGGATGCTACCCGGCCTCGACGGTCTGCAGGTCGTACGCAGGCTGCGTGCAGCCGGCATGAGCATGCCCGTGTTGATGCTCACGGCGCGCGGCCAGGTAGAGGATAGGGTGGAGGGCCTCGACGCCGGGGCGGACGACTACCTCACGAAGCCGTTCGCCCTGCCCGAGCTCCTCGCCCGCGTGCGGGCGCTCACGCGGCGCCCGAGCGGTGCGCCCCTCGACGCTGTCATCAGGGCTGGCGACGTGGAGCTCGACCCTATCCACCATGTCGTCCGTTCGGGCGACGTTCGCGTGGACCTTACCGCGAAGGAGTTCGCGCTGTTGGCTACCCTGGCGAAACGTCCGGGCCAGGTCTTCACGCGCTCCACCTTGCTCGCCACGGTCTGGGGCGGAACGAGCGACGTCTACGCGAACGTGGTGGACCTCTACGTCTCCCACCTGCGCAAGAAGCTCGACCGCGACGGCGAGCCGTCCCTCATACGGACCGTGCGCGGGGTGGGCTACGCCTTTGAGTCCCGGGATACCCCCTGATGTTCGCGCGCAGCCGCGCGAACATAGCCCTGGGGTATGTGAGCATCCTCGCCCTCATCCTCGTGCTCTTCGGCGTCACCGTGGGACTCGGTTTCTGGGATGCCGTCAATGACCTGCAAGACAAACAGCTCGAACGGGAAGCGGAGAACAGGAGGAGCATCGTCTCCAGCGGCGGCGCCTACTCCGGTGGTTCGGACGAGTTCGGCTGGTCTGCGGTCGGCCCAGACGGGCGCCCTCTGGCCCGAGTCACCACGGGCTCGGCCCTCGGTCTTCCTTACGCATCTCTGGCACGGCAAGCTGCCAGGGAGCGCACGACGATCACGGCGACCGTGCAGGGGCCGGAGGGAGCCGTGCGGCTCGTGAGCCTCCCCGTAGAGCGCTCGGGGACGGTGGTCGCCGTCGTCCAGGTGGCCCAACCGCGCGAGGTGGTCCGTAAGGCCGTATACCGTTTCATCTCCGTGCTGGTGCCCACGGAGATCCTGGCGCTCGTCCTCGCGACCATCGGCGGTCTCTTCGTATCTGGAAGAGCGATGCGCCCCATCAGCGAAGCCTTCGACAAGCAACGCACCTTCGTCGCTGATGCCTCTCACGAGCTGAAGACCCCCCTCACGCTCATCAAGATCGACGCCGATATGATGGCCCGCACCCCCAAGACCGGTGAAGATGAGGAGTTCCTCGGGCACCTGCTCTCGGAGACCGACCGCATGGACGCGATACTCTCGGATCTCCTCGTCCTCGCGCGGCTCGACAGCGGCGAACTCGCCGTGGCCCGCGAGCCTTTCAACCTCGCGGACGCCGTCGTGGAGACGACGGATCGCTTCGCGAAACAAGCCGCCGTGCGGGGGGTGCGCCTCGCAGTCGAGGCCTCCGGCAAACTCCTCGCGCGCGGCGATGCGGAGCGGACAGGCCAGGTTCTGGCCGCTCTCCTGGACAACGCTCTGAGGCACACGCCTGAGGGAGGGCTCGTTACCGTGGACTGCCGCTACCGGGACGGAAGCGCCGAGGCGAAGGTCAGAGACTCGGGACCCGGGATACCTCCGGAGCACCTCCGTCGCGTCTTCGACCGTTTCTACCGGGGCGATGCAGCCCACACCAGCGGCGAATCGGCTCGGAGCACGGGCCTCGGCCTCTCCATCGCCCGCGGCCTCATCCGCGCCCAGGGCGGCGACCTCACGGCCGAGAACGCGGAAGGGGGCGGCGCGTTGTTCCGCCTGAGGCTGCCCACCGCGCTGGATGCGAGAGGTTGAGAACCCTCCGACGCAGGTGCGCAAGATTTAGTGAGAAAGGACTAGCTAAAGATCATCCACTTGCAGCATGCAAAACCAGCCGCCAGAGGGCACAATACAGGAGGCGACAAACCGAGCGTGATGAGAAGGTGATCTAGTGGAGGCCGAGAGCTCCGTCGAACGCGCCAACCTGAAGACCGGCACAGGGAGAGCCCTGGCGGCGCTGTTCGCCTTTCTGCTCGCCCTATCGCTCTGGGCGACCGCGTTCGCAAGCGAGGCGCAGGCGGAGCTGGCGCGGTCCGGACCTATCGACCCGAATACGGGGTTCCCGAGCTGGTTCGAGGACACGGAGGGGTTGCGACTGGAGCCGTGCTCCGCGGGGACTAACTGCCCGGCGTCCGGCGAGCGCGTCGTCTACTGGTACGCTGCTGCGACGGTCCCGACCAACGACGGCGGGCACGCCTCGCTGGTTCTGACGACGCAGGGCGGCTTCCTCCACCCCGAAGGCCAGACCGTCGGAACCCGGTACGTCCTCAACCGGATCCGTATCACCGCAGATAACCTGGTGCCAGGAGCGACCTACAGGGTCATCCACCCCTACGGGACCGAGACATTCAACGACGTGGAGGGAGGAGACCAAGGCATCGACTTCACGGAGGACGTGGGGTGCCTCCAGGCGCCGTGCGGGGACTTCGCCGCCGCGCTGAACGGCCGCGTGGGGCCCTGGCTGACCTGGGACACTTCAGGCGCGTCCTCGGGTGGACCGCCGGCGGGGCACGTCGGCGACGCGTCCACGCCCCACCAGATAGTGGGCAGCCCCGTGACCGACGCGAGCGGCAACCAGCAGAACTACTTCGAGATCCGAGGTCCCAACATCGGAGGTCCGGGGGTCGACCGGGTGCGGACGGATCTGTTTACCGTCGAAGGCAAGGTCGCACGCCTCACCGCGTTCGCCAGCCCCAGGAGCGGCCTGTACGCCGGGGGCAGATCCGTGACCCTGGCGGCCTCCGACCCGGAAGCGAAGATCTTCTATACAACCGACGGCACCGAACCCACCCCGGACGATATCCTCTACGATGGACCTATACCCGTTGTGAACACGACGACCCTCAAGTTCATAGCCGTGGACCCAGCCGGTTCGGAAGGCGATAAGCGCCAGTCGCCGGTCTTCACCGAGACCTACGCCGTCGGCGGGTAGCTACAATTTGCGCAGCTTCACCGAACGCACGGAGTGGTCGGAGCCTTTCTCCAGGATCAGGCGCGCCCGCTCGCGCGTCGGCTTGATGTTATGCACGAGGTTGGGACCGTTGATCTCCGTCCAGATGCCCCGTGCTACCTTCTTGGCTTCCTCTGTCGAGAGGCTCGCGTAACGGTTGAAGTACGAGTTCTCGTCCTGGAAGACCGTGTCCCGCAGCGTGAGGAAGCGGTCCACGTACCACCTTTCGAGGTCGGCGTCCTCGGCGTCGACGTAGATCGAGAAGTCGAAGAAGTCCGAGACGAAAGTGCCTGGCACCTCCCTCTGTCCCCCATCCTCGGTCTGCAGCACGTTGAGACCCTCCAGGATCATGACGTCGGGCTGGTGGACGAGCTTGGCCTTGTCGGGGAGCACGTCGTAGGCCAGGTGCGAGTAGACGGGTGCGGCGACCTCCGGCTTGCCGGACTTCACGTCGGAGACGAAGCGCAGGAGACGCCCGACGTCGTAGCTCTCCGGGAAGCCTTTGCGGGCCATCAGACCCCGCTGCTGCAGGATTTCGTTGGGATAGAGGAACCCGTCGGTGGTCACGAGGTCCACTTTGGGGTGGTCGGGCCAGTGCGCGAGCAGGGCGCGCAGGATCCGGGCCGTCGTGCTCTTACCGACGGCCACCGAGCCCGCAATCCCGATAACGTAGGGGACCTTGGAGGTCGGTTTGCCGAGGAAGGTATCCGTGACCCTGTAGAGGCTCTGCGTGGCCGCAACGTAGAGGTTCAGGAGCCGCGAGAGCGGGAGGTACACCTCGATCACTTCGTCCAGGAAGACCTCTTCGTTGAGGCCGCGCAGCGTAGCGAGGTCCCACTCGTCCAGGTCAAGGGGAGTCGAGGCGCGCAGCCGGCTCCACTCCTCGCGGGTGAAGGAGATGTAGCGCGAGGAGTTCAGGGCTCCGTCGCGTCCCGGGTCGCTAGAACCGCTCTACGACGGTCTTGGCGAGCATGTGGAGTGGCAGGTAGTCAGGGCCGCCGGCCTTCGAATCGGTGCCGCTCAATCCGAAGCCGCCGAAGGGCTGCACGCCCACCAAAGCGCCGGTGATCTTGCGGTTGAAGTAGACGTTACCGGCTTTGAACTCGCGTCGGGCCAGCTCCAGGTGCTCCCTATCTCTAGAGTAGACGCCGCCGGTCAGGCCGTAGGGGTTGTCGTTGGCGATTCGCAGAGCATCGTCGAAGTCGCGGGCCTCTATCACCGAGAGAACCGGACCGAAGATCTCCTCTCGCGCCACCGTCGCCCTGGGCTCGACCTCGAAGAGGGTCGGGGGCACGAAGTAGCCCTGTCTCGGGTCGCCGGGGTCGCCGCCCAGGAGAGTCTCCCCCTCGTTCTTGCCGACATCTATGTAGCTCGTCACCTTCTCGAACTGGGGCTCGCTTATGACAGGACCGACGTTCACGTCCGGGCCACCTTCGGTCGGAGCCCCGATCTTTAGCGCCTTCGCCTTCTCGATAACCTTCTCGAGAACCTCGTCGTAAACGTCGGCGTGCAGGATGGCGCGGGAGGCGGCTGAGCACTTCTGGCCCGAGTAGCCATAGGCGCTCGCGACGATGTCCGCAGCGGCCGCATCGAGGTCGGCGGAGTCGTCGATGATCATGGCGTCCTTCCCGCCCATCTCGGCTATGACGCGCTTGACCCAGCGCTGGTTCTCTATCTGACGGGCGGCGAGCTCGTTGATCCTCAAGCCCGTCTTCATCGAGCCGGTAAACGAGATAAAGCGGGTGCGGGCATCCTGAACCAGATAATCACCGATCTCCGAGCCGTAGCCGGGCACGAAGTTGACAACGCCCTCTGGCGTGCCGGCCTCCTCGAAGATCTCCATCACCTTCGCCCCGATGACGCTCGTGAACTCCGAGGGCTTCATCACGACGGTGTTGCCGGTGACGATTGCAGCGCTCGTCATACCCATGAGGATAGCCACGGGGAAGTTCCACGGCGCGATGGTGACCCCCACCCCCATAGGCTGGTAGAAGTAGCGGCTCTCCTCGCCGGGGACGGAGTAGATCTCCACCCCGTCCTTCAAGCGCAGCATCTCGCGGGAGTAGTACTCCATGAAGTCTATGGCCTCGGCCACCTCGGCGTCGGCCTCGGCCCAGGTCTTGCCGCCCTCGTGGGAGCTCCAGGCGAGCAGCTCGAACCTGCGGCGCTTTATGATCGCCGAAGCCCGCAAGAGTATGCGTGCCCGCGCCTCGGGCTGGGTACGGCTCCACGACTCGAAGGTGGCCGTCGCCGTCTCCAGCGCCATGTCGGCCTCGCGCTCGCTCGCGGCGGCGACTCGCCCTACGACCTGCGAGGGATTGGCCGGGTTGACCGAGACGATCTCGCCGTCTGTCTCTATCCTCTTGCCGCCGATAACGAGCGGGTAGCTCTCGCCGAGGCCGCTGCCCACGTCTTGTAGGGCGGAGCGCATCGCTTCTACGTTCGCCTCGTCCGACCAGTCCAGATACGGCTCGTTCTTGTACGGGATGAGTCCCATCTATCTGCCTCCTATCTCTTTATGCTGCTCACGACGCTACCGAATACGTCCTTCGCAACGTAGCGGGCTATCTTCGGGTTCTCCTTGAGGCGCCGGCTCGAGTACTCGTACCAGTCCTCCCCGAAGGGAACGTAGACCCTGAGCTTGTGCCCGGCGTTGACGAGGATGCTACGTAACTCCTCGTCAACCCCGAGTAGCATCTGGAACTCGTAGCGGTCCTTGGGGATATCGTGCTGGTGGATGAGCCTGAGAGCGTGCCAGACCAGAAACTCGTCGTGGGTCGCGATGCCGACGTAGACGCCGCTTCCGAGGAGCTCCTCGAGGAGGAGCCTGTAGTTCTCGCGCACCGTGTCGAAGTCCTTGAAGGCTATGCGGCGTGGCTCGTCGTAGATGCCCTTGCACAGACGCACCGAGACCCCGGCCTCCGTCAGGCGGCACACGTCTTCCAGGCTGCGCCGCATGTACGCCTGAATCACGGCCCCGACGTTCCCGTACCTCCTGTGCAGCTCCATGACCATCTCCAGCGTGATGCTGGTGTACGGCGAGTCCTCCATATCCACCCGCACGAAACGGTCTCTGGTCCCCGCGAACTCGACGATCTCCTCCAGGTTCGCCCGGCACAGCTCCTCGCTCAGCGTCAGCCCGAGACCCGTGAGCTTGACCGAGATCCCCGACCGGAGATCGTGCGCCTCGAGCGCTTCTATGACCTTCTCGTAATCCCGCAGCGTCCGGGCGGCGTCGGCCTTGGTCTCGGTGCTCTCGCCGAGGAGGTCTATCGTTGCTGCGCAGCCCTTCTCGTTCAGGTCCCGGACCGTTGCCACGGCCTCCTCCAGCGTGTCGCCCGCGATGTAGCGGCGCGAGATCCTGCGCACCACCGGCCGTGGGATGACCGGCACGGAGTTGGCTATGGTTTTGTCCAGGATCCCCATGCTCGGGAAACCCCCACCTGACGCCGCTACTATCGCTTCTCTAGACGGATTCTACTAGAGAGGGGAGGCAGCCGGAGCTTTGGTGTAGGATGTGACGCAAGGGTCGGGAACCCAAGAACACCAACGTTCCGGGAGGCATGCTGATGCGCACCAGAGACGCACGAGACGCGACCGCGCCCTCCGCCAGAACCGTCGCCTCCATCGTCCGGGGCAGGACGCTCGAAGACGCGCCGGGAGGGACCTTCGGCTCGGTTAACCCCGCGCGCGCCGACGAGACGGTCGCAGAGGTCCTTCTCGGCGACGCGGGCACTTTCGTGGCGGCCTGTCGGGCCGCTCGCGAGGCGCAGAGGGAGTGGGCCGCGGTCCCGGCCCCGATCCGCTCCCGCGTCATCCAGAAGATGGGACGCATCGTCGAAAACAACAAGGAAGCCCTGGCTCGCCTTGTTACCCGCGAGATCGGGAAGCCCTACACGGAGGCTTTGGGCGAGGTGCAGGAGATCATAGACACCTGCGACTTCTTTACCGGCGAGGGACGCCGTCTCTACGGGCAGACGGTCCCCTCGGAGATGCCGGACAAGCAACTCTTCACCTTCAGGATGCCGGTCGGCGTCGCCGCGATAATCACCGCGGGCAATTTCCCCGTCGCCGTCCCCTCGTGGTATATGGTCCCGGCGCTTACCTGCGGCAACGCCGTGGTCTGGAAGCCGGCAGAGTACTCACCGGCGATCTCCGACGCCCTCGCCCAGCTGTTCAGCCACGCCGGCCTCCCGAACGGCGTCCTGAACGTAGTCCAGGCCGAGGGACCGGCGGCCTTCGACGGCCTCGAGAGGGCACTGGACGAAGGTCTCGTGGACAAGGTCGGCTTCACGGGGTCGACCGAGGTCGGCCAGAAGATAGGCGAGCTCTGCGGGCGGCACATGCAGTCGCCCTGCCTCGAGCTCGGGGGCAAGAACCCTCTCGTCGTCATGCCCGACGCCAAGTTGGACCTCGCGGTGGAGGGTGCTCTGTTCTCCGGCTTCGGGACCGCGGGCCAGCGGTGCACCTCGCTCGGGACGGCCATCGTGCACGAGTCCGTGCACGACGAGTTCCTCACCCGCTTCTCGGACGCCGTCGAGAGGGCGAGGATCGGCGACCCGATGCAGGACGTCCTCTACGGCCCGATGCTGAGCCAGAGGTTCCACGACCGCTTTATCGGCTGGCTGGAACTCATAGAGGACCACCACACCATCCACGGCTCGTCCGGGATGGGGACCATCAACGGGGACAACCCGCGTGAAGGCTTCGTCGGAGACCCGGAGGCTGGCATCTACTGCCATCCGACCATCGTGGACGGTGTAACGATGGACGACGAGCTCTACAAGACCGAGACCTTCGGCCCCATCGTAGGCGTAGCGAGGTTCTCGACGTTTGATGAGGCGGTCGCCCTCTCGAACAACCACGGTTACGGGCTCTCGGCCGCCATCTACACCCGCGACGCCGAGAACGCGCTGCGCTTCCGCGAGAGAAACCGAGCGGGGATGCTCTCGGTGAACAACTCGACGAGCGGGGCCGAGGCACACCTGCCCTTCGGCGGCAACGGCAGGAGCGGCAACGGCAGCCGGCTCTCCGGGATATGGGTCCTCGACCAGTTCACCCGCTGGCAGGCGATGAACTGGGACTACGCCGGCAAGCTCCAGAAGGCCCAGATGGACATAATCGATTTGCCTGCCGACCTCGACTACACGCTGCCCGAGATCGAGAGAGGCGGGATTTGACCCACGACGTTATCGTCGCCGGCCTGGGCGGCATGGGGAGTGCCGCCGCCTACGAGCTCGCCGGTCGCGGCAAAAGGGTACTCGGACTCGAGAGGTTCTCCCCGGCCCACGACAGGGGCTCCAGCCACGGACGCTCCCGCATCATCCGCCAGGCGTACTTCGAGGGGGCGGAGTACGTCCCGCTGCTGCTGCGCGCCTATGAGCTCTGGGAAGAGCTGGAGAGGGAGACGGGGCAGGAGCTCATGACGCTCACGGGGGGGCTCATGATCGGGCGCGAGGATGGGGATCTCGTCTCGGGCAGCGTCGCTAGCGCGGACGAACACGATTTGCCCTACGAGCTGCTCGACGCGGGTGAGATCCGGCGTCGCTTCCCCGCCTACGCCCCTGGCCCCGACACGGTCGCCCTCTACGAGGAGAGGGCCGGCTTCGTACGCCCCGAGGAGACCGTGAAAGCTCATCTGGATCTGGCAGCCTCTTCAGGCGCGGATCTCCGCTTCGAGGAGCCTGTCCTCTCGTGGGAGGCGACGGACGGCGGGGCCAGGGTAGAGACGACCGAGAGCGTCTACGAGGCGGAGCGGCTCGTGATCTCACCGGGCGCCTGGGCCCCGCGGCTGCTCGCCAGCCTGGGCATCCCTCTCGAGGTCACGCGGCAGGTGATGTTCTGGTTCGAGCCGACGAACGGTCTGGAGCCTTTCCTCCCGGCCCGCTTCCCGATCTTTATCTGGGAGCCGGACGACGGCAACATGTTCTACGGCTTCCCGGCCCAGGACGACGACCGCGGTGTGAAGGCCGCCTTCTTTCGGGCCGGCGGCTCTCCCACCGACCCCGAGGCGCTAGACAGGGAGGTACGCGAGGAGGAGGCAG
>DASTQK010000040.1:0-3722 GCA_035761765.1 Rubrobacteraceae bacterium | reverse complement strand
AGTACGCGGAGGCTATGGACCGTTTCGGCTCGGACAAGCCGGACATCCGGTTCGGTCTGGAGCTCGGGGACGTGAGCCGGGTGGCCCGCGCCTCGGAGTTCAAAGTCTTCCGCGGCGCGGTGGAGTCCGGCGGGTCGGTGCGCGGGATCGCCGTCGGGGGGCTCGGCGACCTCTCGCGCTCTCAGATAGAAGGCGATATCACCGACATCGCCAGGACGGGCGGCGCCAGAGGCCTGGCCTACCTCAAGGTCGAAGCAGACGGGCTCTCGGGATCCATCGCCAAGTTCTTCTCGCCGCAGGAGCAGACCGCGCTGCGCGAGAAACTGGAGGCGAAGGTGGGCGACTACATGTTCTTCGTCGCAGACACTGACCCGGTCGTCTTCGAGAGCCTGAACCGCCTCCGGCTCTACTTCAGGGACCGGCTGGGCCTCGCCGACCCCAACGTGCTCGGGCTCTGCTGGGTCACGGACTTCCCGCTCTTCGACTGGAACGAGGACGAGGAGCGCATAGAGCCCATGCACCACATGTTTACCATGCCGCGCGAGGAGGACATCGCGCTTCTGGACAGCGACCCGCTCAGGGTCATAGGCCAGCTCTACGACCTCGTCGCCAACGGCGTCGAGCTGGCGTCTGGGAGCATCAGGATCCACCACCCCGACCTGCAGCAGAAGGTCTTCTCCACCATCGGCATCTCGCCCGAGGAGGCCGAGCGCCGCTTCGGGGCGATGCTGACCGCCTTCCGCTACGGCGCCCCGCCGCACGGCGGCATAGCGCCCGGGGTGGACCGTCTGATCATGGTCCTCAGAGACCAGCCGAATATCCGGGAGGTGATGGCCTTCCCGAAGACCCAGGCCGCGCGTGACGAGATGATGGACGCCCCGGGTTCCGTCGATGAAGATCAGCTCGAGGAGCTTCATATCGCCGTTCGCCGTCGCGCAAAACCGCAAGCGACGGGCACGGACCCCACAGCCCGCCCCGAAGAAGCGAACAGCTAGAGTAGCGCCATGGAGACTAACTTCGGCGCTTCGGCGCCGTACACCGTGGGCGTCGAGGAGGAGCTACAGCTCGTGGACCCCGCCTCCTTTGCCCTGATCCCCGCCATAGACGCCGTTCTGGCGGCTCGCGGCGCCGCGGGGCTGCCCGAAGACTCGGTTGCTTCCGAGCTCTCCGCCTCCTGCGTGGAGGTTCGCTCCCCGGTCTACCGGACGGTGGCAGAGCTGGCGTCGGAGTTCCCGGTACTGCGCCGCCGGGTGCGGGAGCTCGTCGAGGGCTGCGGGGCGCGCCTCGCAGCGGCTGGAGCGCACCCGTTCTCCGAGGCGACGGAGCAGGAGATCACCGCCAAGGAACGCTACCGCAAGGTGGACCGCGAGATGGGCTGGCCCGCTCGAATGCAGGCTATCTACGGTCTGCACGTCCACGTGGCGGTCCCGGACGAGGAGCACGCGATCCGGAGCGTCGCGGCACTCTCCCGCCACGTCCCCTTCTTTGTCGCGCTCTCGGCCAACTCCCCTTTCTGGGCCGGGACCGATACCCTGCTGGCCTCGGTGCGAACTAAGGTCTTCGGCCTCATGCCGCGCACCGGCCTGCCCCCCGCCTTCCGCGCCTGGGAGGACTTCGAGTACTACGTGGAGGCGCTCGTAGCCGCGGGCAGCATACCGGACTACACCCTGTGCTGGTGGGACGCCCGTCCGCACCCGCGGCTCGGGACCGTAGAGCTCCGCGCCCCTGACACCCAGACAGAGCCCCGGCGCATCGCCTCCCTGGCCGCCCTTGCCCAGTGCCTGGTTGCCACCGCCGACGAGCAACCTTATGAGAACCCGCTGCTCACGGCGGAGAACAAGTGGCGCGCCAGCCGTTACGGACTGGCCGCGAGCTTCCACGACTTCTCCACCGGCCGCAGTATCCCGGCCCCGGAGGCTGTGCGGGATCTCGTATCCAGACTACGCCCCGTCTCCCAGGACCTCGGCTGCGAAGCCCAGCTCGAAGGCCTCCTCGAGATGACGCAGGAAGAGTCCGGCGCGGAGACGCAACGCTCTGTCTACATGAGGCGCTACTCGATGAAGGACGTCGTCGAGCACCTCGTCGCGAACCTGTGAGCACAACTGCCTGGGCTTCGCGCCTGGGCTTCGCCAGGCGCTCTCTCAACGTGCAAACTGGCTTGCGTTCTGGCTCGCCGACTCCGCTGCCCTGTGACCGAAGACCACGGCGGCTGCGAGGCCGCTGGTATAGCCGCCCACCGAGACGCCGCCGACCTCGACCCCAGCCGCGTAGAGGCCGGAGAGCGGCAGGCCGTCCGAGCGGCGCAGGACCCTGCAGCCCTCGTCGACCGCGAGACCGCCGATGGTGTGTGTTATTGCGGGCGCGACCTCGACCGCCACGAACGGCTGCGCCGTCACGGGCGCGGAGGGCTCGCCGCGCGGCGGCGAGAGCTCTGCGGCACTGCCGGCTGCTACGGCGGCGTTGTACTCATCGAGGGTCTGGAGAGCTCGATCCCCGCATACCCCCGCCTCGTCTAGCTTCCGCGCCAGCTCGGCCACGGTCCCGGCCTCCAGCACTGTCCCGCCTACCTCCCGGGCCGTGGCGACCATCTCGCCAACGGTCCGCTCCCGCACGCGCCGGCGGAGCCCCGCACCGTCCACGATATACCAGGCGCGCAGACCCGGCTGATGGGCCGTGGCCCGTGTCAGAGCCGTCTCCGACCAGTCGGCAGCCTCGTCGGCGTAGCGTTCGCCCCACCGGTTGAGCGCCACGGCGTAGCGGCCGTAGAGTTGAGAGACCTCGACGAACCGCTGCGCCGAAAACGTTGCGGGGGGAGCCGGCAGGTTCCGGCCGTAGAACTCGTCCAGGCCAGTGCTCTCAAGGGCTCCGGCTGCCAGCGCGGCCACAAAGCCATCACCCGTGCTCCACGCGTGCGCTCGCAGTTGCAGCCTCCCTCGTCCCTGCGTGATGTAGCGTCCGACCAGCTCCGGGCTCGCGGCGAAACCACCGGACGCCAGGATCACGGCGTCAGCCTCCTCGGTTCGCAGCCCTCTATCAGATAGGATGCGCACCCCCATTACGCGTCCTCGCGCATCCCGCACGAGAGAATCCAGAGCCGCGCCCAGGCACACCCGACCACCCGAAGCCGCTACCCCCTCCGAAAGGGCAGCTACGGTCGGCCGCGGCGCGAAGCGAGCGCCGGTCGTCAGCGGGTTGCCGGTCTCGCGTATCAGAACCGGGGCACCAAGCTCCTCCAGCCACGAGAGACAGGGCGCCAGCCGGTCCAGGATCAGCCGCTGCAAGGCAATGTCACCGCCGGGGGCCTCGTTCCTGAAAGTCGGCAGGTCCCTGTAGGTCCAGATGTAGCCGCTCGAGTAGACGAAGGAGCCACCGAGCCGGTCTCCCTTCTCCAGCAGGGTAACGCGGGCGCCGAGCTCGAGAGCCCTCCGGGCGGCCACCAGCCCGGCGAGGCCGCCGCCGACGACGGTGACGCGCATCGTACCTAGGTCAGTGAAAAGGAGGGCTTGTGCTCCACGTACTCGACGCTCACGCCCCCGGGCCCCCGTACGAAGACAGCCAGGGTGTTCGGTCCCTCCACGAAGTCCTGTATCTCGAGCCCCCGCTCCTCGGCCTGCCTGCGATGCTCCTCGGCCGAATCCACGAGGCACCCGAGATGGTAGAGCATGCCCTGAGCCCCCGCGTCGAACGTGGAGGGGACGAGCCGCAGCCGGTATTCCCCCGCC
>DASTQK010000039.1:0-3936 GCA_035761765.1 Rubrobacteraceae bacterium | reverse complement strand
CTGCAGAACATAGTGGATCAGGGCCATTGGCCAAGGACATTTCAAAACGCCAAATCTATGTGCTACGCTGCACGCGTGGCAGAGAGCGGCGGCCTCGATCGGCGGACGGTAGGCACCCGTCACCGACCCTACCTATTCCGTACGGAGGTCAGGCTTTGACGGCGGCGGTGGTACTCGGTCTGGCGTGGGGGGACGAGGGCAAGGGGCGGGTGTGCGACGCGCTCGCCTCGGATGTGGGCTACGTCTCGCGCTACTCAGGGGGCAACAATGCCGGGCACACGGTGCGGGTCGGCGAGGAGGAGTTCGCGTTGCACCTTGTCCCGTCGGGCATCGTGCGCGAGGGGGTTGTGTGCACCATCGGCAACGGGGTGGTGGTCAACCCGGAGGTTCTCGCCGAGGAGGTGAGGGCCCTGGAGGATCGAGGGCTCGAGGTGCGAGACCGGCTTCTGGTGGACGGGCGCGCCCACCTCATAATGCCATATCACATCGCCCTCGACTCGCACCGCGAGATCGCGCTGGGGAGCGCCAGGATCGGGACCACGAACCGCGGCATAGGCCCCACCTACGAGGACAAGGTCGCCCGCTACGGCATCCGCGTCCAGGACATCTTCGACGAGGGCATCCTGAGGACGAAGCTCAAGGCAGCCCTGCGCGAGAAGAACTCTATCTTCGAGAACGTCTACGGCGAGGAGCCCTACGACGTCTCCGACCTCGCCGCGTGGCTGCTCTCCTTCAGGGACTTTATAGAGCCGATGGTCGCCGATACGGGGACCATTCTCAGGGAGGCCCTCGAGAACAGGCAGCGGGTGCTGCTCGAAGGCGGGCAGGCGACGCTCCTGGACAACGACCACGGGACCTACCCCTTCGTGACGTCGTCCAACCCCACGGTGGGGGGGGCGATCGTGGGCTCCGGCATACCGCCGCGCAGTATCGAGTACGTCATCGGGGTGACGAAGGCCTACACCACCAGGGTCGGCGACGGGCCGATGCCCACGGAGCTCTTTGACGAGGTCGCCGAGACCATAAGGCAGGTCGGGGGCGAGTACGGTACCACGACAGGCCGAGCCAGGAGGGTAGGCTGGCTCGACCTCCCGGCCATAAAGTGGGCTGCGTCGCTCAACGGCATCACGCACCTCGCCCTCACGCTTCTTGATGTACTCTCGGCGGTCGAGGAGATAAGGATCTGCGTCGGCTACGAGATAGACGGCCGGCGCGTCGAGGGGTACCCGATGCACCAGACAGACCTCCACCACGCCCGGCCCGTCTACAAGACTCTCCCTGGCTGGGGCGAGGACATCACGGGGTGCAGGATGCGCGTGGACCTTCCAAAGGCGGCGCAGGACTTCGTCGGCTTCGTCTAGACCGAGGTAGGGGCTCCTCTGTGCATGATCAGCGTCGGGCCGGAGAGGGATCAGGCGATAATCGAGAGGATCGGGACCTAGCGGCGTGAAGGTGCTTGTCGTCGGGGGAGGCGGGCGCGAGCACGCGCTGGTCGAGACCCTGGCGGCGAGCCCCCGTGAACCCGAGATGCACGCAGCCCCCGGCAACCCTGGCATAACCCGCATAGCGCAGACTGCAGATATACCTTCGGACGACCTGATCTCCTTGCGCGACTACGCTAGAGAGAACGAGATTGACCTCACCGTCGTCGGACCGGAGGATCCCCTGATCGGGGGTATCGCCGAGGCTTTCTGGGAGGCGGATTTGAAAGTATTCGGACCCTCCCGAGCGGCAGCCCGTATTGAAGGCTCGAAGGTCTTCGCCAAAGAGCTGATGAAACATGCCGGCGTCCCTACCGCCAGCTTCGAGGTCTTCGATGGGGAGCCCGCAGCACTGGCTTACCTCCGTAGGACCGGCGACTATCCCGTCGTCGTGAAGGCCGACGGCGCCGCCGGGGGCAAGGGTGTGACCGTGGCTCGCAGCCGCGAGGAGGCCGAGAACGCGGTGCGGGCATCCTTCGGGGGGAAGTTCGGGGCGGCGGGGGAGAGGATCGTTATCGAGGAGCACCTGGAGGGGCGGGAGGCCTCGGTCTTCGTCATTACGGACGGCCACGAGTTGCTGCCTTTCTTGCCGGCACAGGACTACAAGCGCGTCTTCGACGGCGACGAAGGGCCCAACACCGGGGGGATGGGGTCTTACTCCCCCCTGATGTGGATGGAGCCTGCTACCTACGCGGCTATTCTGGAGGACATCATCCGCCCCACCATCCACCAGATGTCCCTTATCGGGGCGCCCTACTCGGGTCTCCTGTACGCCGGCGTCATGGTCACCGACGATGGTCCGAAGGCGCTGGAGTTCAACTGCCGCTTCGGCGACCCCGAGACGCAGGTCATCCTGCCGAGGATGGGCAGCGACCTCCTAGAGCTTATGATCGCCTCCGAGGTGGGAGATCTCGCCGGGCGGGAGATAACCTGGTCTGCGGACAAGGCGGTGTGCGTGGTGCTCGCCTCGGAGGGATATCCCGAGTCGTCGTCCTCGGGGGATGAGATCTCCGGTCTCGAGAATATCCCGACCGGCGTCTACATCTACCACGCCGGGACCGAGGAGCGCGACGGCAGGTTCTACACCGCGGGCGGCCGCGTCCTGAACGTCGTGGGAACGGGGCCGACGATTATCGAGGCGCGCGCCCGCGCCTACGCCGCCGTTGAGCAGATTCACTTCGAAGGCATGCTGTACCGCACAGATATAGCCCTCGAAGCCATAGAATTGGAGGATATTTGAGTCCGAGCGTGGGAATACTAGTCGGTAGCCGATCAGATCTCCCGGTTATGGAGAAGTGCACCGCTCGCCTCGAAGACCTCGGCATAGACCATGAGCTCGAGGTCCTCAGCGCCCACCGCACCCCCGAGGCCGTCGCCGAGTACGTTGCCTCCGCGCCCGGGCGCGGCGTCAAAGTATTCATCTGCGCCGCAGGTATGGCGGCCCACCTCGCAGGCGCCGTCGCAGCGAGGACGAACCTCCCGGTGATCGGCATCCCCATCTCTGCTGGCCCACTTAACGGATTCGACGCCCTGCTAGCGACGGTCCAGATGCCTTCCGGGGTGCCCGTCGCCACCGTAGCCGTCAACGGCGCCGCCAACGCCGGGGTGCTCGCCGCGCAGATCCTCGCTATCTCCGACTCCGAGCTGGCAGAGAGGATGGAAGGCGGACCTTGATCGAACGCTACACGCTGCCGGAGATCGGGGCCATCTGGACCGAAGAGGCCAAGTTCCGCTCCTGGCTCGAGGTCGAGGTCGCCGTCTGCCGCGCGAGGGCGCGCCTGGGCGAGATACCGGCTGAAGACGTAGAAGAGCTGGCCGAAAAGGCAGACTTCACGGTCGAGCGCATCCACGAGATAGAGGCCGAGACAAACCACGACGTCATAGCCTTCGTCTCGACCGTCGCAGAAGCCGTGAACAGCGCCGTCGCCCGACACTTCCACTTCGGACTCACCAGTTCCGATGTACTGGATACAGCGGGGGCCCTGCAGCTGAGCAAAGCCCTCGACCTGATCCACGCAGAGGCGAAAGGACTTGCCCTCCAGCTCTGCGAGATGGCCCTCGAGCATCGGCACACCGTCATGGTCGGTCGGACGCATGGGGTTCACGCGGAGCCTACCGTGTTCGGGCACAGGCTCGCGGTGTGGGCCTTCGAGATGGAGCGCAACCTGGACAGGCTCTCTCACGCCAGAGAGGTCGCGGCGGTGGGCAAGATCTCCGGCGCCGTCGGCGTCTACGCGAACGTGGACCCGAAGGTCGAAGCACTGACGTGCGAGGAGCTGGGTCTGAGACCGGCTCCAGCATCGACCCAGATCGTGCAGCGCGACAGGCACGCCGAAGTGCTGGCTACCCTGGCCATCGTCGGCTCCACCATCGAGAAGATAGCGCTGGAGATCCGGGGCGCCCAGCGCACGGAGGTCAGGGAGCTGGCCGAGCCTTTCGGGCGCGGCCAGAAGGG
>DASTQK010000038.1:0-4344 GCA_035761765.1 Rubrobacteraceae bacterium | reverse complement strand
GTCGACGCCTGGGGCGTCGACTTCGCCCTCCTGGACCGTGACGGATGCCTGGTCTACAATCCCTACCACTACCGCGACCCCCGCACCGAAGGCATGGACGAGAGGGCCTTCGATCGGATGCCCAAAGAGGAGATTTACGGGATTACGGGCATCCAGTTCATGCCGATAAACACCCTCTACCAGCTCCTGGCGATGGAGGGTTCGCCTCTTCTGGAGGCGGCGCAGACGCTGCTCCTGATCCCCGACCTCATAAATTACTGGCTTACCGGTGAGAAGGCCTGCGAGTTCACCGACGCCAGCACCACCCAGCTCTGTGATGCGCGCTCCGGCGTCTGGGCCCGTGAGCTTCTGGAGAAAATGCGCTTCCCCGGCCACATCTTCGGCGAGATCGTCCCGCCGGGCACCCGGCTCGGTCCTCTGCTTCCGGAGGTCGCTGAGGAGACCGGAGCAAGGGAACGTTTGCCCGTTGCGGCCGTAGCCTCCCACGATACCGCGTCGGCCGTGGTCGCCGTCCCCGCAGAGAGCGAGAATTTCGCGTACATCTCCAGCGGCACCTGGTCACTGGTAGGGGTAGAGCTGCCGAAACCCGCCATAGCGCCAGAGGGCATGCACGCCAACTTTACCAATGAGGGAGGGTTCGGGGGCACGACGCGGTTTCTCAAGAACGTCATGGGTCTGTGGCTTCTGCAGGAGTGCCGGCGCACCTGGGCCCGCGAGGGGCGCGAATACTCCTACGAAGAGCTCACCCGGCTCGCGCGGGCTGTGCCGGCCGCCGGTTCCTTGCTGGACCCGGATCACCCTGCCTTTCTCTCTCCGGGGGATATGCCCGGGCGCATCCGCCGCTTCTGCCGGGAGACGCGCCAGAGTCCTCCCGAGGGGCCTGAAGAGGTCGTGCGGTGCGTGCTCGAAAGCCTGGCGCTCAAGTACCGGTGGGTGTTGGAGCGGGCCGAAGAGATAACCGGAAGACGAGCCGAGGTCGTCCATGTAGTGGGGGGTGGGGTGCAAAACACGCTCCTGTGCCAGCTCACTGCGGACGCGACGCGGCGGCCTGTGCGGGCCGGACCGGTCGAGGCGACGGCTCTGGGCAATCTTATGGTTCAGGCCTACGCTCGGGGCTACGTGGGTTCGCTGGAGGAGATCCGGGCCGCCGTACGAGGCTCCTCCGTAGAGGTGCGCGACTATCAGCCGCTGGGCAGCGCGGACGAGTGGGACGAAGCTTATGAGAGGTTGCGGAGGGTAATGGACGCAGCTGCACAACTGGACACGGAAGGGGCAAGTCTTGAGTAGGTGGGGAGGGAGAGACGGCCAACCAGGCGGTGAACGTCTGGAGAACGTCGGGGAGGTTCCAGCGTCATGAGCCTATCCGACGACCCCGGCACACAAAGAGCTGCTACGGTCGCTGAAGCACCACCTATGTTCCGCCTCCGGAACGTAACCAAACGCTTCGGCGGCGTGACGGCCGTAGAAGATGTAGATTTCGATCTGCGGCCCGGTGAGGTCCACGCCCTGGTGGGCGAAAACGGCGCTGGCAAGAGCACGCTCATGAAGATAGTTCACGGACTTTACACGCCCGATGAGGGAACGCTGGAGGTGGGCGGAGAGGCCGTGGAGTTCTCCTCGCCGCGCGATGCCGAGGCCGCCGGCATCGCCATGATTCCGCAAGAGCTGGACCTGTTCCCGGAGCTCTCGGTTACAGAGAACCTGTTTGTGGGTCGACACCGGCCCCGCACGCGTTGGGGCACCCTGGATCGGGGCGCCATGCGGGCCGAAGCCCGCGAGCGGTTGAGATCCCTCGGTGTCAATCTGGACGTCACCTCTGCCGTCAAGAGGCTCTCGGCGGCCAACCAGCAGATCGTGGCCATCGCGCGGGCTCTCGTGGGTGAGGCCAAGGCCGTGGTCATGGACGAGCCGACCGCGTCCCTGACCGAGCGGGAGGTCCAACAGCTCTTCAGTATCATCTCTGACCTGACCTCCGGCGGCGTGGGCGTTGTCTACATCTCTCACCGCCTGGAGGAGATCTTCACGATCTCCGACCGCATCACCGTGCTGCGCGACGGACACCACATCACCACCGCGCCTGCCTCCGAACTTGACGCCGAGGAGTTGGTCCGCCTCATGGTAGGTCGACCCTTGAACGAGTTGTTCACCCGGAGCCCGCACAGCCCCGGCGAGGTCGCCCTGGAGGTACGTGGCCTGAGCAGGGCCGGTGAGTTCGAAGACGTAGACCTCGTCGTCCGCAGGAGTGAGATCGTGGGTTTGTCCGGGCTCGTCGGAGCCGGCCGGAGCGAAGTGGCCCAGTGCATCTTCGGCATCCGTTCGCCAGAGTCCGGTGAGATACGGATCGACGGCGAGGATGTCCAGATACGCTCGCCCCAGGCAGCTATGGAGCGGGGCATATTCTACGTGCCCGAGGAGAGGCGCTCGCAGGGGCTCATCCTGCCGTTCTCCATAAAGAACAACATCACCCTGAGTATCCTGGACCGGATCTCCCGGTTCGGGTTCGTGCCCAGGGCGGAGTGGCAGACGGCCGACCGGTTCGCCAAGGATCTCTCTATCCGAGGGGCCCAAATGTCCGATCCTGTCAGCCGCCTCTCGGGCGGCAACCAGCAGAAGGTGGTCCTGGCGAAATCGCTAGCCCGCGAGCCGTCCATCCTGCTCCTAGACGAACCGACCCGGGGCATCGACGTTGGGGCCAAGTCGGAGATCTATCGCCTCATAGACGATCTCGCCAAGGAGGGGAAGGCCATCTTGCTCATCTCTTCCGAGCTGGAGGAGGTCCTCTCCATGACCGATCGAGTCGTGGTCATGCGGGAGGGCAGGATCACCGGCGAGTTCGGGCGGAGCGAGGCCAACCAGGAGGTGGTGATGACCGCGGCTACCGGCGCTGAAAACCGGCCGGCCTCCGACGGTTCAGGAAAGGAGGCATCCGAAGATGAGTGAAGTACAGGCGCCGACGACCGCGCAAGGCGGCACGATCGGTGCTGTGGTGCGCAGGTGGATGGTGCGCCCTGAGGCTCCTGCTCTGGTGTTCCTGGCCGTTCTGGTGGTGGTCTTCTCGCTCAGCAGCAACGAGTTCCTGAGCGGCTCTAATCTCGAGTCCATCATCGTCTCCGTGGCTGTGTTGGGCACCATCGCCCTAGCGGTTAACCAGGTGATTTTGTGCGGAGAGATAGACATCTCGACGGGCTCGATGATGGGTCTGTGCGCGGTCGCCGCGGGGGCGGTGGCGACGAGCACCGGGGGTCTGATCCTTCCTCTGCTAGCCGGCGTAGCCGCTGGCGCGCTGGCCGGGGCCGTCAACGGCCTACTGGTGACCCTCGGTCGCATCCCGTCGATCATCGTGACGCTGGGCATGCTCTACGCGCTGCGCGGCGTGATACTTCTCGTCACCGGAGGAACTTGGATCACCGGCATCCCACCCGAGACGCGCATCCTCGGAACCGGGTCGGTGCTCAGCATACACTACCCCGTGTTCGTCCTCCTCATCCTGTTTGTGGTGATGGAGCTGGTCAGTCGCCACTCGACCTGGGGCCGGAACGTCTTCGCCGTCGGCGGCAACCGTCGGGCCTCCCGCCTGGCGGGGCTCCCGATAGACCGCGTCCGTTTCCTGGCCTTCGTGCTAGTGGGCGTCTTCGTCGGCATAGCGGCCGTCATCTACCTGGGACGGGCGGGGTCCGTGCAGACCAATACCGGGACCGGTCTGGAGCTTCAGGTCGTTGCGGCTGTGGTCATAGGAGGCACCAGCATCTCGGGTGGGCGGGGTTCGACGCTGGCCGCCCTCACTGGGGCGGTGCTCATAGGCGTCATCCTAAACGGCCTCATCCTGCTGGGGGTGCCCGGTATCTGGCAGGACGCAGTGCTGGGGGCCCTGATCCTGCTCGCCGTCGCAACCGATGTCCTGCGCCGGCGGCTGTTGGGAGATAAGTCATGAGCGCGGCGACGGCGGTTCTTCGGCGCTTCAGGTTCTCCCGTGAGGTGGTGTTGCTCGGGGTGCTGATCGTCCTGATGGTCGTGATGTCCCTGCTCTCGCCGCTCTTCCTCACCGTAGGCAACCTGCTCAACACCTCGCGCTTCTTCGTCGAGGTGGGGCTCATGGCGCTCGGCATGACCCTGATAATCATCACCGGAGGCATAGATCTCTCGGTCGGGTCGAACCTGGCCCTGGTCTCGGTCGCCGTCGGGTTCTCCTACGCCGCCGGCCTACCCTTGCCTCTAGCGATCGTGTTCGGACTCGTGGTGGGCTTTGCCGCCGGCCTCTTCAACGGCCTCTTCATCACCCTCCTCGATCTGCACCCTTTGGTAGTCACTTTGGGCACCCTCGCCCTGTTTCAGGGTCTGGCGTAC
>DASTQK010000037.1:0-4827 GCA_035761765.1 Rubrobacteraceae bacterium | reverse complement strand
CGTACGCGTTGGGGTGGGAGTGCATCCAGTCCCAGGCGTCGGATATCATCCGAGCTCCGGCTTCCAGCCGAGCGCGGCCCGGATCATGCGGTCCACCGCGAGCTTGGAGGCGCCATAGGTGCTGGTCGGGAGCGCCAGCCCCGTCTCGGCTATAGGCACCAGCTCGTCGAGCCGGGGCACGCCCGCCTCGACGAGCTGGTGAGCTACGACGCTACCTATGTAGCCGGCTCCACCGGTGACCAGGAGCTTCACGGGGAGGTGCCCTCGACCGCTTCCCGCAAGGCCCTGGCGGTCTCCTCGGGTAGCGCGTCCACTATGTACGCACCGGCCCCCGTCTCGCTCCCGGCAAGGTACTTCAGCTTGTCCGCGGTGCGGTTGGGCGGGTAGAACTCGACGTGGAAGTGGGCGACGCCCTCGTAGTCTCCGCCATCGGTCGGCGCCTGATGCATGACCATCATGTACGGCAGGGAGAGGCCGAAGAGCCGGTCGTAGCCCACGAGAAGCCTCTTGAGAGTGCGGGCGAGGTCCCATCTCTCCTCCCCGCTCAGATCCGCTATGGAGGTCGCGCAGCGGCGCGCGTAGACGTGCGCCTCGTAGGGGAAGTGGGCGTAGAAAGGGACGAAGGCCGTGAAGTGATCCCCCTTTGCAACGACGCGCCGCCCGTCCTCGTGCTCCCCGGCGAGCAGGTCGCAGTGCAGGCAGCGCTCTTCGTTCTGCGAGCGGTAGTCTCTGGCCGCCTCGAGCTCTCTTTTCGGGCGCGGGGGGACAAAGGGGTAGGCGTAGATCTGGCCGTGCGGGTGGTGGAGCGTAACGCCGATGGCCTCGCCCTTGTTCTCGAAGATGAAGACGTAGTCCACGTAGCCAAGGGAGCCGAGCTCCTCGTAGCGGTCGGCCCACACCTCGACGAGGTTGCGGATACGCCGCTCGCTCATCCCGGCCAGAGTTGCGCCGTGTTCGTCCGAGTAGAGGACGACCTCGCAGACTCCCCGCCCCGGGGCGGTGGGCGCGAGCGCGCTGCCCGGCTCGTCGGGGTCCGGGGCGTCCGGCTCGAGAGATGGGAACTTGTTCTCGAAGACCACGATGTAGTAGGACTCGCGCGGGACCTCCGTCGGGAAACCGCCCGGCTTCGTCGGGCACAGGGGGCAGTACTCGGCAGGCGGCAGGAACGTGCGGTCCTGCCGGTGAGTAGCGTAGGCGACCCACTCCCGGAGTGTCGGATCCCAGCGCAGCTGGTTCAAGCGTCCTCGAAGGAGTAGAAGATGATGTAGCGGCCGTCCTCCTTCGTCTCGCGCTCCTTCGCCATCTCGAGCTGCGGCAGGGTCTCGTCCTTCCCGGCGGCGCTCCTGTCCTCGGGATGGTTCACCAACTCACCCCTTCAGACCACTGCGGGAGACGCCCTCGATAATGTAGCGCTGGGCGATCGATGATCAGGACGGGGATGCTCGCGATCACCACTGGAGAGCCCGTGAAATGGGAGCGAGGGTACTCCGGGCATGGTACGGTGCCGGTCTCCCCGCTACCAGAGATGGTGGACCTCCGGGCGGACGTGGTGGTCATAGATCCCTCGTATCTGCTCCATCGCCTCCTCGGAGAGGGGTGGCATAGTTGCGGCGGCCACATTGTCCTCGACCTGCTCGGGACGCTTCGCGCCGGGGATAGCGCAGGAGACCGCAGGGTGCATCAGGATCCAGCGCAGAGCCAGTTGCGCCAGCGTATACCCCTCTGGCACCAGTTCCTTCAACTCCTCCGCGGCCCGCAGGCCGGTCTCGAAGTTCACGCCGGAGAAGGTCTCGCCCCGGTCGAAGGCCTGGCCCTCGCGGTTGAAGTTGCGGTGATCGTCGGCGGAGAACTCGCGCTCGGCGCTCATCTTTCCGGAGAGGAGTCCGCTCGCGAGCGGGACACGGGCGAGGATGCCAATGTTCCGTTCCTCCGCAAGCGGGAAGAACTCCTCGACGGGTCTCTGGCGGAAGATGTTGAAGATTATCTGTACGGTCTTCACGCCGGGATAGTCGAGCGCCATCCGCGCCTCCTCGACCTTCTCGACGCTGACCCCGTAGTTTCTTATCTTCCCCGCCTCCTGCAGACGGTCCAGCGCCTCGAAGGTCTCGTCCTGCCGGTAGGTCTCTGTCGGCGGGCAATGTAGCTGGAGGAGGTCGAGTGCTTCTACGCGCAGGTTCTCCAGGCTCCGCTCGACGAAAGCGGAGAGATGCTCGTGGTCGTAGCCTTCGGGGGTGTGGGGATCTAGGCGGCGCCCGGCCTTGGTGGCGACGAAGACCTCATCATCGCTACGATCCCGGAGCAGCCTACCGATGAGTCTCTCGCTGCGACCGTCGCCGTAGACGTCGGCGGTATCGAGGAAGTTGACGCCGAGGTCTAGCGCTCTGTTCAGCGCGGCGTAAGAGTCCTCGTCGCTGACCTCTCCCCACTCGCTCCCGAAGGCCCAGGTCCCGAGGCTTATCCCCGAGACCCGCATCCCCGTCTCTCCCAGTTTGCGGTACTCCAAGTCTACCCCTTTCCAGGCGCCGGGAGGCTAATCCTCCAGGCCGTTGCGCTCGATGACCTCTGTGTACCAGCGGGCACTCGCCTTGGGGATGCGCCGCTGGGTACCGTACTCCACGAAGACGAGGCCGAACCGTTTGGAGTAACCGAGGGCCCACTCGAAGTTGTCCAGGAGCGACCACACCAGGTAGCCGCGCAGGTCAACCCCCCGCCTTATCGCGTCGTGCGCGGCACGGAAATGCGCGTCGAGGTAGGAGATGCGCTCCCGGTCGTCCACCTCGCCTTCAGGGTCCACGTAGTCGTAGACGGCGCGACCGTTCTCGGTTATGTAGATGGGTACCTGCGTGTACTCCTCGTGCAGGCGCGCGAGGAGCTCGGTCAGGCCGTCGGGCTCGACGGGCCAGCCCATCGCGGTCGTCTCGACGCCCTCCGGCAGGACGGTCGTCGCGCCCAAGTCAGGGTAGGGCTCCGCGGTCTTCAGCCCCGAATCGTTGTGCCCGTCCACGACGGTCTTGCGGTAGTAGTAGTTGACCCCGAGGAAGTCGATGGGCCGCGAGATAGTCTCGAGGTCGCCATCGCACACGAAGGCGAAGTCGCTCGCGCCTGCGTACTGCTCCAGCATGTCCTCGGGGTAGCTCCCGCGGAAGAGAGGGTCGAGGTAGAGACGGTTCGTGTTACCGTCCACCCGCCGGGCGGCCTCTGCATCCGCCGGATCTCCGCTTGCGGCCCGTACGGAAGAGAAGCTGAGGGTGACGCCCAGCTGATTGTCGTCGTGTCCTGCGGAGCGCATGGCTTCGAGCGCGAGTCCGTGGCCGAGCAGAAGGTGGTGGGTGGCGGCGAGCGCCTTGGAGGTGTCCTTGTGACCCGGGGCGTGAACCCCCTTGGCGTGGCCCATCCAGGCGACGACCCAGGGCTCGTTCAGCGTGATCCAGAACCCAACAGAGTCCGCGAGCGCCTCGTACACGATGCCGGCGTACTCGGCGAACCGCTCGCTGGTATCCCGGCTCGTCCACCCGCCCCTGTCTTCCAGCGCCTGCGGCAGGTCCCAGTGGTAGAGGGTGGGCATCGGCTCGATGGAGCGTTGCCTCAAGCCCTCTACGAGCCGCCGGTAGAAGTCGAGGCCCTTCCGGTTCACGACCCCACTCCCCTCCGGTTGTATCCGGGGCCAGGCAACGGAGAAGCGGTAGACCTGCAACCCGATACCGGCCATGAGGTCCAGGTCTTCCTCGAAGCGGTGGTAGTGGTCGCAAGCTATATCGCCCGTGTCGCCGCGGTAGACCTTGCCGGGAGTGTGTGAAAAGGTGTCCCAGATCGAAGTCCCCCGCCCGTCCTCGCCTACAGCGCCCTCTATCTGGTACGAGGCCGTCGCCGTCCCCCATAAGAACCCCTCGGGGAATCGCACCGTCTTCTCCTCCTTTGCAGCTCTTCTCCGCCCCAAGGGGCAGTAGAACAGCCTTTTAAACGTGAGTCAACTCAAACGAACATAATTTCTGTTGATTTGCCCCGGTATCCCGGTTATCTTGCGGGCATGACGGGAGTTTTTCGGTGCTAAGGGAGAGGCGGCAGCAGGCGATCCTTGAGGAGCTCGAGCGCGCGGGCAGCGTCTCGGTGGCGGCGCTGAGTCGGGGTCTCGGGGTCTCGGACATGACGGTGCGGCGGGATCTCGAGGAGCTCTCGGCGCGCAACATGCTCCGCAAGGTGCACGGTGGGGCCGTGCCTGTTCCGAAGACCGCAGCGGAGCCACACTTCGTCCAGAAGCAGAAGCTCCACCGGCTGGAGAAGCGGGCCATTGCGCAGGCGGCACTGGAGTTCGTCAACGACGGCGACACGGTCGCGTTCTCGGCGGGGACGACGACGTGGCAGATCGCCGAGGCGCTAGAGCGGGACCGGGGTTCGCTGACTTTCATCACCAACTCGACCAACATAGCATTGACGTTGCAAGAGAACGGGTGGGAGCAGATCGTGCTCACCGGCGGCATGTTCAGGACGCCCTCGGACGCGCTGGTCGGTCCCTTCGCCGACCGCACTCTACGAACGCTCAACGCGGACGTCCTGTTCCTCGGGGTGCACGGCGTGGACCCGGGGGCGGGGCTCACCACTCCCAACGTGGCGGAGGCGGAGACCGACGGGCGGCTCGTCGAGGCGGCGCAGAAGGTGGTCGTGGTCGCCGATCACTCGAAGCTCGGCGTCGTGGCGCTGGCGAAGATAGCTCCGCTCTCGCGGGTCGACGTCTTCGTAACCAACGATGGGGCCGATCCGGAGATGCTGCGCGAGATAGAGCTCGCCGGCGTCCGGGTCGTCGTCGCCGGGACGTAGGGGCGCTTCGCG